>JBIHZT010000172.1:0-7134 GCA_044240265.1 Luteolibacter sp.
GACGTCACCGTGAACAACGTCGATCTCGCGCTCGAGCTCGAGCACCTCAGCTACTTCATTCGCTGAAATCCCGCGAGTTTGGAAAATTTCCCCTAAAGTTTCCGCCGTCCCGCCCGTTACTCAGGAGAATCCAGTGCCGCCGCCGAAAACGACTTCCAAACCACCGTCGAGGGAGCGGTTTATCGAACAGGCGATGGTGGATTACGAATCCTCGCTCATCGGTTATGCCGCCACCCTCCTCCACGACATCGATCTCGCCCGCGACGTGGTGCAGGACACCTTCATCCGGCTCTGCCAGCAGGACATCGAAAAAGTCCGTGCCAACATCAAATCCTGGCTCTTCACCGTCTGCAGGAACCGCGCGCTCGACCTTCTGCGCAAGGACAAGCGCAAGCAGCCGCTCGAAGAATCCCATTGGGAAAAAATCGCCGCCATCGGCCCGACTCCCGACGATGAAGCTGACCGGCAGGAACGCGTGTCCAAGCTCATGACCTACCTCAAGCGCCTCACCGACAACCAGCGCGAAGTCATCGTCCTCAAATTCCAACAAGACCTCAGCTACCGCGAAATCCAGACCATCACTGGACTCACCACCGGCAACATCGGCTTCCTCATTCACACCGGCCTCAAGCGCCTGCGTGAAATTCTCCCTAACGACATCCGTCCCTGAACTTCCCTTCTCCCTATGAAACTCCATCCTGAAGCTCCCCGCATCACCGCCTACGTCCTTGGCGAACTCGAGCCGGAAGATGCCGCCGCCGTCGAGCGCGCCGCCGCCGAGGATCCGGCGATCCAGGAAAAAATCCGTGAAGTCCGGGAAATCCAGCTCTTCCTCAAGGAACGGCTCGCCATACCGACCAGTCAGCTACATCCACGCCAGCGCGAAAACATCCGGCGTAGCGCACGGCAGACAGACACCGCACGGAAAGTGACTTCCACCCGGCCGTGGCTGATCCCCACCGCTGCTGCCGCCGTGCTCGCACTCGCGACTTTCATCATGATCCGCAGGTCTGCGGAAAAACCCGAGCAGGCCTCCGGGCCGGTTCCTACCGCACAGACTCCCGCCAAGCCGGCCGAGCTGCCCGCCCCCATAGTGACTCCGCCGCCCTTCCCCGCCAGTGCCCGCCAGATATTGGTCCCGGCTGCCGCCTCCACCACACTCGAGCTACCTGTCCTGCCCGGCAAACCCAACCTCGTTGCGATCACCAAGCCCATCGTCGAGGACGGCAAACTCCCCCCCCACGAGACGGTCCGGCTCGACGAAATCCTCAATAGCTTTTCCCTCCGCCTTAATGGTACCGCCGCCATCGCGCGCGGCGGCAACGCCCCATGGCATCCGGACAATCGGGACAGCGGCATGAGCGCCCACGTCGCCACCATTGCCACCGAAATGATCGCCTGCCCGTGGCAGCCCTCCGCCACACTACTCCTCATCTCTGTCCGTGCGAACGGCCAGAAAGACTGCGATCTCAAAATCGCCTTCCACCCGAATCCCGCAAACATCACCCGCTACCGGTTGCTCGGATACCCTCCGCAAAACGCCACCCTTGCGGGAAATCCCCCCACCAAACTCCCCGCCGGAGCTTACACCTCCCTCGCCATCGAAATCACCCCGTCCAACCCCGGAACCGAGCTCGGCTCGCTCGAGTGGTCCGCCAACGAGACCGCCGCACCACCGATTTCCCTTCTCCACAGGGCAGATGACGAACCGTCCGACGACGCCCGCTTCGCCGCTGTGGTCTGCACCTTCGCCCAGTGGCTCGCCGGCGAACAAACCGGAGCCATCGACCCTCAAATCCTCGCCGCCCTCGCCCGCGAGACCGCGACCGCCACCCTCCCCGCCGACCGCGCGGAGTTTCTAAAACTGATCGAAAAGGCGCTACAACTTTAGCCCTCGCCCGGCCCCAGTGTCTCCAGGCTCGATTGCCAGAAAGATGCCAAATCGCCGCGCCCGCCCCCTCCAATGGCACACATTTCCCCGTAATCTCCCGGGGATTGCATTTGCCAGCGCCTCCCCGGATGTCCAAGCTAACGCCCGATGGAAAGACGACTGCCGGGGATCATACGGTTCGCCAGCCGCGTGCTGCGCGATTTTTTCCTGCATAATCACGGCCTGCTGCTCACCGCCGCCGTCGCCTTCAACATGATGCTCTCGCTGATTCCCCTGTCAGCCGTGCTCATCGTCATCGTCTCCCACTTTTTCGACGAGACGCTCCTGCTCGATACGCTCACTGCGGAAATCTCGCTCATCGCCCCCGGTTTCACGCCGATACTAACCGACGTCCTCGGCGGATTCCTCCGCACCCGGGGAGTGGTCGGCTGGGTGGGACTCGGCTCGCTGCTAATCTTCAGCTCGTTCGCATTCCGGGTTCTCGCAGACGCGATCTCCATCATTTTCCATCAGCCGCTGCCCACCCACAAACGCAAATTCTGGGTCTCCGCCCTGATGCCCTATCTCTTTATCATCATCGTTGCCGGCGGCCTCATCGCCGTCACCACGGTCAATGCCATCATCGACGTGCAAAGCCAGAGGGAGCACTTCCTCTTCGGATTCCAACTCTCGCTCCACCAGCACTTCAACCACCTCGTTTACCTAACCGGGCTACTGGGACTTGTCCTGCTTTTCACCCTCTTCTACCGGATCATGCCAGTTGCCAGGATCCCCTTCCGCCTCGCCCTGGCCGGCGGCCTCACCGCGACCATCCTGTGGGAAATCGTCCGCCACCTGCTCGTCTCCTACTACACGAATTTTTCCATGGTGAATATTCTCTACGGCTCCATGGCCACCATCATCATCGTCCTGCTCACCATGGAGGCCATCGCGCTGATTCTGTTACTCGGAGCCCAGGTCATCGCGGATCTCCACCGTTCCGCCCTCGCCGGCGTCCCCTGGCACGAGGACCCGGAATCCGGCATGGTCTAGCGCCGCCCTCTGAGAAGCTTCAGCGAACATCCGCGCCGGTCCGGAATTACCATTCAGTCCCCAGACCGTAGCGACCGGCGAGCTCCAACAGATCCTCGCGCATCGGCCACTCGTCGGGGCGCTCGCTGGTGGCGTGGCGTTTGCTGGCGCCCTTCAAGGTCATGCAGCCGGTATTGTCGCCGATCCGGCGGATGGAATCGACTTCTTCGCCGGTGAACCGCACGTCCGGCAGCTTGGCAAACTCGCGGATCTTGTCCTCGATGAGCCGCGCGCCTTCGCCAGCTTCCTGGATGAAAGTGGGGACGACGCTCTCGACGGCAGGATGGCTGAGGTTCCAGATACAGGCGAACTGGAGTAACGTGAGATCGTATTTCCCGGCAAGCGGGCGCATGCGGTTGGCCTTTTCCATGCCATGCTGCACCCAGCCTTCCGGCCGGTAGGTGCGGTGATCGCCGGGTTTGAAGCTGTGCTCGGGGCCACCGATGTCGTCGTGGAAGACACCGCCGTAATCGACGACGCGGGTCATGACCTTGACTCCGTGTGTCTCGCAAACCGGCAGGGTGAGGCCGACGGGCCATGGCTCCAGCGGATTGAGAATGAGCATGGACCAGTCGATGAGGTGACCGAATTTTTCGAGACAATAAACGAGGTCGAGGGAAAAACCGTTGGCCGGGCCGGGGGCGATGCCGAGACGGTCGGTAAGACCGGAGGTTTTGGCGTCTTCGAGGGCTTGCCAGAGCGGCTCGCTGGTGTAACCGAGCTCGTCGGGGTTATGAAGCATCAGCAGGTCGAACTTGTCGGCACCACAACGCTCAAGCTCTTTGGTGCAAGCCATTTTGATGAAATCCAGGTAACCTTCCGGACCGCGAAGCGCGGGCGAGGTGAAGCGCGGATAACCCTGGCTGCCCTGGCGCTGGCCTTCGTAAAAGTCGTGTCCGATCATGCCGACGAGGCTGTAAGTGGAGCGGTCTATGCCATTGAGTGCCTTGCCAAGCAGCTCGTCGGCCTTGCCGTTTCCATAGACGTCGGAGGTGACGAAAGTGCGAATGCCGGACTCGTATGCGGTCTCGATGCAGCCGATGAAGCGCTCCTCGGAAAGGGTTTCGCCAAAGTGCATAAAGCGTCCGCCGCTCCAGGTTCCGTATGCTGTGGTGGTGGGTTCCATAATCAAAAATTGTCCGGGATCTGCGTAACCCCAGCCCAAAGGCGGGTCAACCCAAAGGGCTTGCCATTCATTTGACCCATCACAAATCTCCAAGTTTCCGCAAATACGAATAGCTGAAGATGCCCGAAGAATGACCGTCCGCCCAAAAGAGCTGCACGGCGTAACCTCCAACCCCTTCAAATCTTTCAAGGTCGAACGCTCGTGGTCCGTATTCCACCCGAGGACGCAGCACACGCCCCATGGCGTCAGGCTCCCCTTGGCAAGCTGCACACGGACACGCGCGCCGAAGCAGGGGAAGAGGCAAATAGGCCTCGCATCCGTCAGAGAAAGACAGGGCGAACTCGTTGCCGATGACGGTCGCGTTTTCCAGAGTCGAAATCATTGGAAAGAGATGCCCTTATCCGAGTTCACCGTCCACCCGATAAGCACGTTTCCCAAAAATCGCGGAACCCACGCGAACATGCGTGGCCCCTTCTTCTACCGCCACTTCGAAGTCGCCGCTCATTCCCATGCTCAGGGATGGTAAATTCACACCAAACTCGATTTCAAAGGCATCCCGCAGTTCCCTGAGCGCAACGAACCAGTTGCGGGAAGCCTCCGCATCCGGGCCGTTCGGCGGAATGCACATCAATCCTAAAATCTCCAAGCGATCCAACTTGAGGATGCTTTCCATTTCCGCGCGCAGCGAACGGGAATCATACCCCCCTTTGGACTCCTCGCTTCCGATGTTCACCTGCAAAAATACTTGAGGAAACAGCCCCAGTTCCCGGGCCACCTCGTTGACGTGGGACGCAAGCCGAAGCGAACCAATTGCGTGAATCACATCAAAACCTTGCAACAACTTCCTGACTTTATTGCGCTGAACACTTCCGATGAAGTGCCAGCGCAAAGTTGCGGGCAATGCCGCGATTTTGGACTCAGCCTCTTGGACTCTACTTTCCCCGAAATCAATTTGACCTGCCAGCGAGGCGTCCCGGACGAGATCAGCCGGAAAGGTTTTCGAAACGGCAATGAGGTGTACGCTCTCCCTCAGGCGCCCGGCCCGCACGCATGCCGCCGAAATACGGGTATGAATTTGCGCTAGGTTTTCCGAGACTTCAGACATCACCTGGCTTCCGCAGTACCCTTAAGAAGACCGGCCAAACGGGCGTTTTCAGTGAGGTCCACGAGATCCTTCATGATCGCGAGCGCCTCACGCTTCACCGGATCCAATCCCGTCGGCCACTTCGGTGTTTCATCCAAATCCTCGGTTTCATCCTTCGCCCGCCGCATGTAATCACCAACATCATTCGCAGGATTGTAAGGCTTCAATTCCATACCCTTTTCCAAATCGTCCAGTGTGATCTTGTAGAAATTCAGCGCTTTTTTGTCTACTTCCGCCATTTTCGCAAATCGAACCCTACGCTCCATGTTTCTCTCCTTCTGGAGCGCGTCGGACTCCGCAAGTTCCCTTTCGCGAGCTGCTTTGTTGAGCGACAAGCGGTTTACCTTCAATCGATCCTTCGTTTTCATCACATCCTGAATCACGTAAGAGAAATCCTTGGATGCGTTCAAGCGCTCTTGGCTCAACTCTTTCAACCGGGGGATAAACAACGACTTCGGATCAAGCGGTCTGAAATCACCTGCCGGTCGGATCCGATCATGCGGCAACGGATGATCGAGGAAGGCCTCACCCACTTCCAAGGCATCAGCGAGGCTTGGAATAACCACGTCAGCGGCCACACCGTCCATCTGGGTCGACGAACCCGAGGGGCGGTAAAACTTTTGAATGGTGACTTTCAAAAATCCCGCACGATTGCGGGCCGCAAAAAGCGGCAACATGCGGCCAATGTCCATGGGTTGTTGCACGGTGCCTTTACCGAATGTGGAGGAGTCTCCGACTACCACCGCTCGATTGAAATCCTGAAGAGCTCCAGCTAGAATTTCACTCGCCGATGCGCTGCTCTTATCGGTCATTACCACCATCGGACCGGTGTAAATTGGTTTCCCGTTGTCGGAGTCTTTTACTTGAACCTGTCCGAGAGTGTTCTTCACTTGGACGACCGGGCCGCTTTCCATGAAAAATCCCGTCATCCGCCGGACCTCCTCCAGTGATCCGCCGCCATTGTTGCGAAGATCCAGAATAAGACCGTCGATCTTCTCTTCATTCAAACGCTTGAGAATCCTCTCAACATCCACCGAGCAACGGATCTTCCCTTCCTCAAAATCCGCATAAAACGATGGCAAGGCGAGCACTCCCAAACGCCGGGTCACATCATTTTCCGACTTCATTTCGATGAGTTGCGCACTGGCCTGCTCATCCTTCATCTCCACCTTTCCGCGCTGGATTACGACGATTTTCGTCTCTCCGGGAGGACCTCCAGCAGGCTCCACTTTCAATGCGACTGTGGAATCTTCCTTACCACGGATGTAGTCCACGACCTTGTCGATCTTCATGAACATGATATCGACCATATCCTCAGGTTTCCCTGTATTCAGCGTATCCACCGCGACAATCCTGTCGTTGAGCTTGAGCGTGCCTTCCCGGTCGGCAGGCCCCCCGACCACGATGCCCTTTATCTTGGTCGCCCCATCTTCCTCTCCTTGGAGAAGAGCTCCAATACCGACCAATTCGTTTTTCATTCCGTCCTTGAAGCGATTCATTTCGCGAAAACTCATGTAGTCGGTATGCGGATCGTATGCGCGTGCGATCGAGCTCAGAAAATAGTTCGCGACCTCTTCTTCATCGACATCCTTGACGCTGTTCAAGAAGCGCTTGTAACGAAGCGATACTTTATCCTTCGGACTCCGGTCCGTCACCCCGGGATCCATCTTACCCTGCTCCTTGGCCAACTTGGTTAGCATCTCACGGCGCAAAATTTCGCCGAGAACCGCCTCCTTGATTTGGCGACGCCACAGGTCCGTCGCCTCCTTGTCATTCCTAGGCCATGAAGCGGTCTTCCGGCTCAACATGACAGACTCTTCAGCGGAAAAATCAAAATCAGCATCTTTCAGCAGCTTCTCGGCGAACAGGACCCGCGCCTCAACTCTTTTCTCAAACACCCGA
>JBIHZT010000173.1:0-7108 GCA_044240265.1 Luteolibacter sp.
GCGGACCATTTCCGGGTAGGAAACCCAGAATGGCGAAGGAATGATGACTTCGTCGCCCTCTTCGATGACGGCGAGGATGGCGTTGTAGCAGGCCATTTTGGCACCGCCGGTGACGCAGATCTGGCCTGGAGCGTAGTCGAGGTTGTTATCGACCTTGAATTTATTCGACAGTGCGGCGCGAAGTTCGGGGATGCCGCCGGCGGGCGTGTATTTGGTCTTGCCGGACTGAAGGGCCTCGATGGCCGCGTCCTTGATGAACTGAGGGGTATCGACTTCCGGCTCGCCACCAGCGAGCGCGTAAACTTCTTCACCCTTCGCGATCATCGCCTTGGCCTGTGCGGTGACGGCGAGCGTGAGTGACGGGGAAACCTTGGCGATACGGGATGAGATGCTTTCCATGGGAGCGTGCGGTTGAGGATTGGGCCGCCGGACCGGGCGGAGCAACAGAATTTGCGCAGCCCCAGCATGGGCGGGCGGCTTTTGTGAGGCTTACACCACGGGGTGGCAAGCGAAATGGTGACACCCTTCTAACTCGGATTTCGGCTCTCCCCCACCCGCCCGGGATTCACGAAAAACTCCGCTTGTCGCTGTGTGACGAAATCGTCACATTCCCGCCGTGATCTCTCTCGCCAAGCTATTTGGAAAGTCCGACCGGTTTTTTGAACTCCTCGCCTTGAGTGCGAAATCGGCCCATCAAAGTATCGAAGCCCTCGCCCGCCTGCTGAAGGAGTCCGACGGAAACCTCTCGCTCGCCGAGCTCGCCGTGGCCCGCCGCAACGAGAAGAAGAACGCGGAAATCATCTCCGAGGAACTCGTGAAAGTCTTCATCACCGCGCTGGAGCGGGAGGACATCGAGGCCCTGTCCAGGGCGCTCTACCGGATTCCCAAGACCGTCGAAAAATTCGGCGAGCGTTACGAGATCATGCATCACCTGGTGAAGGCCCAGGATTTCGCCCCGCAGATGGCCATCGCCCAGGACGCCGCGCACGTCGTCGTCCGGATGGTGGACATGCTCGGGAGCAACCCCAAGCTCGAGGACATCAAGTTGGAAAACGACAAGATGCAGGAGCTGGAAGGCCGCGCCGACCGGCTGGTGCTCGGCTACTTGAAGGAAATCTACTCGGGCAACATGGACCCGATCAAGGCCATGGCGATGCGCGACCTCTACGACCTCCTGGAAAAGGTCATCGACCGCTGCCGTGACGCCGCCAACGTGGTTTCGCAAATCGTCCTGAAAAATTCCTGAGGCCGGACACCCATGAGTCTAGGAATTATCTTTTTGGTGATCTTCATCGCCTTGGTGTTTGAATACATCAATGGCTTCCACGACACCGCGAACTCGATCGCCACGGTCGTCGGGACCAAGGTGATGACGCCGCGCCAGGCGATCCTGATGGCGGCGGGCACCAACCTGATCGGCGCGCTTTCCGGACACGCCGTCGCGAAAACCGTCTCCTCCGGTCTGGTGGACGCACAGTTCATCTCGCCGATGGTGATCGTCTGCGCGCTGCTCGGCGGCATCGTCTGGAATCTCATCACCTGGTGGTTCGGGCTTCCGTCCAGCTCCACCCACGCCCTCGTCGGCGGCATCTGCGGCGCGGCGGTGGCCAGCGCGCATGACAACTGGCATGCCATCCTCTGGTCGGTGGAAAAGGTGAAGGACGGCAAGGTCGTGATGGAAGGCGTGCTGCACAAGGTAGTCATCCCGATGATCACCTCCCCCATCATCGGCTTCTTCGGCGGGCTCGTTCTCATGGGCTTCCTCTATTTCCTGCTGCAAAAAGCCCGCCCGCGCTTCGTCAACCGGTTCTTCGGCAAGGCGCAGATTTTCAGTGCCGGCTACATGGGATTCGCCCACGGCCTGGCGGACGCGCAGAAAACCATGGGCGTCATCACGCTCGCACTGGTCACCGCCACGGCCGCCGGCAGCTTTCAGGGGATGCCGGGCTGGCTCGGATTCCTGCGGATGGAGAAATCCATGGTCGCCGAGCAAAATCTCAAGCTCCTCCAAAACCCCAAGTCCACGCCGGACGAACTGCGCGCCGCCGCCGCCGTGCTGGAGGCTGAGAGCGCCCATCTCAAGCCCGGCGAATTCAAGGAAGCCTTCCAAACGCTCTCCGCCAAAGCCTACGCCGCCACGAATGAAACAGCCGCCGCCACACGCCTCGCCGCGATGGCCGCCGCCACCCACCGGGAAATCCTCGTGACCGAGGAAGCCCGCATCATCCCGAAAATCCCGATCCTCGGAAAGCTCGCCGCCGGGAAATTCACCCACTGGGAGAAGTCCCTCAGCTCCGAGATGAAAGCGGCGGAAACGGCAGGCAAGGCCCCGCTCGCCGCCGCCGCGGGAAAAGTCCGCGACCTCTCCCCGGACGTCCCCGCCTGGATCAAGATCGTCTGTTCGCTGACGATGGCCGCCGGCACGATGGCCGGCGGATGGCGCATCATCAAGACACTCGGTCATAAGATGGTGAAGCTCCAGCCCGTCCACGGTTTCGCCGCGGAGACGACCGCCGCCACCTTGCTCGCCGTGACCGGCAGCTTCGGCATGACGGTTTCCACCACCCACAGCATCACCACCGCGATCATGGGCGTGGGCTGCGCCAAGCGCTTCAGCGCGCTCAAGCTCTCACTCATCGAGCGCATCATCTGGGCCTGGATCCTCACCCTGCCGGCCGCCGGTGGTGTCGCCTATCTGCTGGTGAAATGCTTCCGGCTGTGCGGCTGGATTCCTTGATTCCCCGCAATCTCACAGATGGATGATGCCGCGCTGGAGGGCGATGGTCACCGCCTCGGTCCGGTCATCAACACGCAGTGAGAGTTTTTGTTTCGCCAGCTCGAGCTCGGCCGTGAGTTTCTTGCGCTCGCGGATTTCAGTCTTGAGCCGGCGGCATCATCGCCCCGGCTTCGAAGGCCCCCCTGACCGCCTCCTCATCAGTCACGCTCGACGGTCACCTCGCCATCGCGCTCACCGGCACCGCCTTCACCGCGGTCACCGGCCTGCCGCAGGGATACGAAATGGCCTATGACCTCGTGAACAAGCAAATCAAGCTCGTGAAGACGGCCGGCTATATGACATGGATCGACGACTACACCGTGGCCGATCCCGCAGCTGCCGCCGACCCTGACGACGACGGCCTTGGCAACATCATCGAATACGTGCTCGGCGGCGATCCCTCCGCGAATTCGGCGAATCTGGCACCCTTGGCGCAAAGCTCCGACACGGATCTCGTGTTCACCTTCCAGCGCACTGACGCCTCCGAAACCACCGACATCGTGCTGACGGCCGAAGCCAGCCCCGACCTCGTCACCTGGCCGGAAATTTTCACCATCGGCGCTGACGACGCGACCTCCTCCCCCGGCGTCCACATCGAGGAAAACGCAGCGGCGGCGGATACCGTCACCGTGACCATCCCGACGTCCACTGCTCCCCAGAAATACGTCCGCATGAAGGTCAGAACAGCCCCCTGACCTCCCCTGATCGAGGGAGACAAATCCCCCCCATCTTCGCAGTCGCATGGCGAGGGAAAGCGTGGTTAATTCCGTAGTCTTGTAGTTTGAGCCTTTCATGGGTTAGCTGCGAAACCATCCTTGCAAACCCACACGTCACCTCCCGGCCCAAGAGCCGGGCTGGGGCATCTCTGATTTTTCACCATGATTTCCTCCTTCCGTCTCTTCGCTATTCGCTTCGCGCTGATTCTGGTCACGGCCTTCCAGTCGGTCTCCGCCCAGTCCTACACTTGGCGCACCGTGGAAATCGGCGGCACGGGCTTCGTCACCGGCACCGTCTTTCACCCCACCGAAGCCGGACTCGTCTATGCCCGCACCGACGTCGGCGGCGCTTATCGCCTCGACACCGCGACGAACCGCTGGATCGCCCTCAACGACGACGTCGGCGGCATCAACAACGAGTTCCAGCACCTCGGAGTGCTCACCATAGGCCTCGATCCCAACGACGCCAACCGCGTCTATATCGCCACCGGCCAATACGCCGGCACCGATTCCTGGAAACTACAGTCCCGCATTTACCGCTCCACCGACCGCGGCGCGACGTGGGCCTACACCACTCCCGGCTTCAAAATGGCCGGCAACGGCGAAGGCCGCGGCACCGGCGAACGCATGGCCGTCGATCCGCTCAACGGCGCGAACATCCTCGTCGGCTCCAACGACCTCGGCATCTGGCGCAGCAACAACTACGGCGCGAACTGGACCCGCCTGGCTAATTTCCCGGCCACCCTCACCAACCTGAATTTCCTGCTTTACGCGCCCGCCACCGCCCCCGGTCCGGGCCCGAATCGCCGCATCTACGCCGCCGCCAACACGCTCACCGGCCAGAGTTTCTGGTATTCCGATAACAATGGCGATACCTGGTCCGAAGTCCCGAACCACCCGGGCAAATCCATCGGCACGGAAATGATGCCGCTGCAAGGCTCCTTCGACGCCGCCGGGGTCTTCTACTCGACCTGGGGCGATCAAACCGGCCCTGGCAATTACGCCACCGACTACGGCGTTTGGAAAATGTCCGCCGACGGCAGCACCTGGACCTCCATCCTGCCGCCGACCGGCCAGGGATTTTTCGGCGGCATCAGTGCCGATCCCCGCGTGGCGGGCCATGTCGTGGTCAGCACCTTGCTGCGTTGGTGGCCGGGGGACGAGGTCTATCGCTCCACCGACGGCGGCACCACCTGGACCGCCGCCCTGCGCACCGGCACCCGCTCCAACGGCAACTCCCCGTGGGCCTCCACCGCCGGCGCACACTGGATGACCGATATCGACATCGATCCCTTCAACTCCAACCGCGCCATTTTTAACACCGGCTTCGGACTCTTCCAAACCACCAACCTCGCCGCTTCCGGCACGGCGCGCACTTGGACCTTCTTCAACGACGGCCTGGAGGAATCCGTGCCACTCGGACTCCACAGCCCCACCGCCGGGCCGCCGCTGGTCAGCGTGATCGGCGACTACACCGGTTTCCGCCATGACGACCTGAACCGCTCGCCCCTCCGCGGCGGACTCAACCCCGGCAGCGGTTCCACCAGCGTCATCACCGGAGCCGATCTCGCGCCGTCGAAAATGATCCGCCAGAACAGCGGTAACACCCTGTATTCGCAGGACGCCGCCGCCAGCGCGGCAGCCTTCCCCACCACTCCCGCCGCCATCATCAACGGCCACAACCGCGTCATCCTCTCCACCGACGGCCAGCGCCTCCTCTGGTGCCCGCCCAACTCCCCGGCCTACCTTTCCACCGACAACGGCTCGACCTGGACGATTTCCGCGAACTCCCAGTCGCTCACGACAACCAATGGCACGGAAACCGTCGCCCTCCTCGCGGGTGCCGCTGGCGTTCCCGGCACCACCAACTCCTCCGGCGGCAATGCCCGCTTCGACAGCCCCACCGCCATCGCCCTGGACTCCGCCGGCGTCCGCTACGTCGCCGACACCGCCAACCACACCATCCGCAAAATCACTACCAACGGCGCAGTCAGCACCTTCGCCGGCGGTGCGGGTGTTCCCGGCATCACCGATGCCACCGGCACCTCCGCGCGTTTCAATTCCCCCGCAGGCCTCGCCGTGGACGCGGCGAAAAACGTCTTCGTCGCCGACACCGCCAACCACACCATCCGGAAAATCACCTCCGCAGGAGTCGTCAGCACCCTCGCCGGCGGCGCGGGCATCACCGGCTCCACCAATGCCACCGGCACCGCGGCCCGCTTCAACGCACCCACCGGACTCGCCGTGGATGCTTCCGGAAACGTGTTCGTCTGCGATGCGGGAAACCACACCATTCGGAAAATCACCTCCGCCGGAGTCGTCACCACCCTGGCCGGCAGCCCGGGAGTTTCCGGCACCACCAACGCCAACGGTGGCAGCGCCCGTTTCAACTCGCCCAATGGCATCACCCTCGACGCCAGCGGCAACCTCTACGTCGCGGACAGCGGCAACCACGCCATCCGCAAGATCGCGACCAATGGCGATGTCACCACCTTCGCCGGGCTCGCAGGCACCTCCGGCAGCACCGACGCCACCGGCGGCAGCGCCCGCTTCAACACGCCCAAGGCCATCGCCATCGACGCCGTCGGCACCTTCCATGTGGCCGATAGCGGCAACCACACGGTCCGGAAAATCACCTCCGCCGGAGTCGTCACCACCGTCGCCGGTCTGGCAGGAACTTCCGGCAGCACCAATGGCGCGGGCACCGCCGCCCGTTTCAACAATCCCACCGGCATCGCCGCCACGCCCGACGGCCTCAACGTTTACGTCGCGGATACCGCCAACCACACCATCCGCCGCAATACGATCTACAACACGCTTCTCCCACTCGCCGACCGCATGGACGGCCTGCGTTTCTACCTCTGGGACGGCACTGCCAAACGCATGCTCACCTCCACTGATGGCGGCGTGAGCTTCACCGTCGCCGCCAGCGGCCTGAACAGCGCCTTCTCAGGCTTCCAAACCGTCCCCGGCCACAACGGACACATTTGGGCCCGCGCCGAAGACAGCGGCCTCTATCGCAGCACCAACTTCGGAGCCTCCTTCACCAAGCTCTCCGCCGTCGCCTCCGCCTATCGCATCGCTTTCGGCAAGGCCGCGCCCTCCGCCACCCACCCCGCCGCCTTCATCTGGGGAAAAATCGGCACCACCACCGGCTTCTTCCGCAGCGACGACGCCGGCACCACCTGGGTCCGCATCAACGACAACCTGCACCAGTTCGGCTATCAGAATGACATCGCCGGCGACCCACGGGTTTACGGCCGCGTCTATCTGGCCACCAGCGGCCGCGGCGTGGTCGTCGGGGATTTCGCCAACCCCACCGCGCCCGCCTCGCAGCCCTCGCAAATGGTCTATGCCGACGCGCTCACCAGCGGCTGGACCAACGCGAGCCCCACCGGCACCTCGCTCACCAGCACCAATCCGGTGCGCCGCGGGACCAACGCCATTTCGATCACCTCCGGCACCGGCAAGGGACTCGCGCTCACCTGCACCGCCCGCTCGCTCGAAGGCTTCGCCGCCCTCGCGTTCTGGGTGAACGCCGGCACCGCCACCCCGCCGCCCCTGCAACTCGGCGCCTCGCGCGGCGGCATCGCCCTCGAAGCCGCACCGATCACGG
>JBIHZT010000174.1:0-7094 GCA_044240265.1 Luteolibacter sp.
TCTCCAGCCTGTTCCGGGATAATGGCCAAACCCAGCAGTTCGGCGACGGGACGCAGGTTGGTAGTACGATGACCTTTGTTGATGGCGATCTGATCACCTTATTGCTCTCGGACACCGCTGGAACCGGTTCCGCTTTCAATGGAGACGGCTCGGTGGCCAAAATGTATATCAATAATGTCCTGCAAGCGACTTTCACCGGTCTGGGTCTCGGCGCAGGCGACGGCTACCTCAGCTTCGAAGCACGGGGCACCAAGGCATATTACGACAACCTCGTCATTAGTGCAGTCCCCGAGCCAGGTGCCGCGCTGCTCGGCGGGCTCGGCATGCTCGCGCTTCTGCGCCGTCGCCGCGCGTGAGCGAGGGGCCGGTGTTTCGGTGCTTCAGTGTTTCGGTGTTTCAGTAAGAGAGAAAGGATCAGTGGCTTAGCGCCGCTCTTTCTCTCTTCCTGATCACTGATCATTCGGCACTTTTTCGAATCCTTTGCCTCTGAAGGGGCAATACCCAGGGCGGCGCACGATATGGGTTTTCGTGCGCCGCCCGTTTCTTTCTACCGATGCCTCCGCACGTTCTCGCCATGACGGAGTCCCCCTTGGACTGCGTGCAGCCTGCTGCCGCTTTGGGGCCATGCAGCCTGCTGCCGCCCCGACAACCCCGGCACCACAGAGCGTCGGGCATTTCACCTTCACATGGCACCTCACCGGCGGCTCCGCCTGACAGCAGGCTGTCCCGGCCAAAGCGGCAGCAGGCTGCACGCAGTCCAAGTCACGCTGCCACAGCCAAGGAAATGCCGAAACGCCTTTCCATTCACCACTTCATCAATCAACAACCGTCAATCCATCTCTCCTCATCCGCCTCGACGGTCGCAGACCGCCGCTACAAGCTTCTCCTTGCCGCCCACTCATGACAAAATCCATCCGCCTCGCGCTCTCTCTCCTCGCCCTTCTGCTGGCGCATCCACTCCACGCGGGTGTCGCCCAGACGCTCCAATCCTCCATGATCTGGTCACCCGCCGCACCGGTCGGGACACAGGCCTACGTGGCATTTCGCAAGGAGTTCAATCTGGCGGAAGTGCCGGGCGGTCCGGCGCTGCTGCATCTTTTCGCGGATTCGCGCTACCTGCTGTGGGTGAACGGCAGCCAGATCCTGCGCGGGCCGTCGCGTTTCAATCCCAAAGGCCCGGAATACGACAGTCTCGACATCAAGCCGTATTTGCAAACAGGAGCGAACAGTCTGGTCGTGCTGGTGCATCATTATGCCGGAGCCACCAGCGGCCGCATCATGAGCCATGCTCCCGGACTCACCGCTTTGTTGGAAGCCGGGGGCGAGGAAATCCTGCGCAGCGATACCTCGTGGAAATCCAGCAACTCCACCGAATACCGCCCGTCGCCGGATGCCTGGAGTTCCATCCCGGATGTGATCGACGCGCGACTCAGCCCCGGTGCCTGGACGGCGACGGATTTCGATGACAGCGCGTGGACCGCCGCCGCCCCCACCGATGGCAACACCTGGGGCGCGTTGCAAACCCGCCACACTCCGCTCCCGGTGGAAATCGAACTCCCCGGCGTGAAAAAACTGCCCGGCGGCGAGGCGGTTTCCAGCATACTGCCCATCGATCTCGTGCCCACGAGTGCCCCCAAAACCTACGCCGGTGGCTATAGCGGTCATTGGATGTGGTCGCCCGCCGCCGCGTCGAACGTCTGGTTCAAAACCGTGTGGCGGAATTCCACCTTCGGATCGGGCGCGGGCTGTTCGATCAAGGTGCTCGGGGACAACTCCTTCACGCTCTACGTCAACGGCAGCCAGATCGGGCAGAGTGCGGATTGGCAGACCGGTTACACCGGAAATCTGAATCTCAACGACGGCGACGTCATCACCATCGACGCGCAGGACCTCGAAAACGGCGACCACACGGCGGGCCTGTTCGCCGCAGTCGTCCGCAGCGGCTCCACCGTCCTGACCACTTCGGATTTCCTCTGCACCACCACCGCGCCAGCCGCCGGTTGGAGAACGAACGTCGATCTAGCAGGTCTTGCCGCGCCGTCGCCAGTCAACGTCCACCCCGCCCATCAGAATGCGACTGCCGCAGCCTCCATCGTCCTGGACCTCGGCAAGATGGCCATGGCCTATCCGAAGATCCAGCTCGATGCCGACGCGGGCAGCACCTTTCAAATCCAATACGCCCTGCGCTACGTGAATGGCCAGCCGCAGGAAATGTATGGCACCGGCACCACCTACACCGCCCGCGCCGGGCAGCGGCAACTCCTCGCCGCCGATCAATGGTGCGCCCGCTACGTCACCCTCACCTGCAATTCCGGGCGGGTGAGGATTCTGGGGCTTCAAATGATCGACCGCCGCTATCCTTACGAACGGGTTGGCAGTTTCCAGTGCAGCGATCCCACGCTCACGAATCTCTGGGAAATGGCCGTCAACACCATCGAGGCCACCACTGACGACGCCCATGGCTCGGACGCCCGCGAGCGCAACGAGTGGGTGCAGGACGGCAGCAAGGCCAGCTTCAACACGATCCGCGTCGCCGCCGCCGGTCCCGATGGCAATGGCGGCCGGATCTATTCCGACCCCCGCACGCTGCGCAAGCTCTTGCGCGATTCCGCCCATTCGCAACTCCCCGACGGCCGCATGCTCGGCACCTTCCCGACCGACCGTGGCGACTACGATCCGCACTATGTGATCGAGGACTACGCGCTCCAATGGCTTGAGGCCTTGCGTTGGTATCACGAACTCACCGGCGATACGGCCTTTGTCCAGGAAATGTGGCCCACGCTGGTGGCGCAGATGCAATGGTGCCTCGACCGCGTCACCGCCCGCGGCCTGCTCAACGCCCGCGAATACACCTCGTTCGACAACCCAGTGGCCTACATCACCTGCGAGGGTGCGAACATCAACGCGTTCTTCTATCAGTCCCTCCGCGACGCCGCGTATCTGGCGGGAGTGGCCAGTCAAACTACCCAGGCAAACGCCTACACCGCAGCCGCGGACGCACTTTTCTCCGCCTACAACACCCAACTCTGGAATGCCTCGGAGCAGGCATATAGCGCCGGCTATCTCAGCGGCAGCAAACTCGGTCCCACGGTGCATGCGCAGTTGATGGCCCTCTACAGCGGCCTCGTTCCCGCCGACCGCCTGGCCGCCACCCGCGCGTGGTTTGTGGCGAACTACAAGAATCCAGGTGCCGGACTCGCGGTCGGAGCCAAATCGAACTACCTCGACTTGATCGCCAATAAAGCCGGGCTCGACATGCCGATCATGTATTACTGGGCTTTCAGCGAACTCTACCGCGCGGATACCGCCGCCATGGACCAGGAAGCGATTTCCGAAATGCGCCGCCGCTGGACGAACATGGTCAATTTTCTCCAGGACGCCGGCACGCTCAGCGAGTCATTCGTCAACGAGCAAGGCGGCGGCATGAGCGAGTCATGCCACAACTACGGCGCGATCCCGGCGTATTTCCTCAGCTCTTTCGTGCTCGGCCCGCGCGTCGCCGGGCCGCATGGCAACCGCCAGCTCGTCATCGAACCCCGCCCCGGCGACCTGACATCCGCCTCCGGAACCGTCGTCACCGACCTCGGTCCCGTCCCGGTGAGCTGGACGAAAAATAACGGCACGCTGCAATTCTCATGCACGGTCCCACCCGGAGAAACCGCCACCTTGCGCCTGCCAGTCGTCGGCTCGGCGATCACCCTGGATGGCAACGTGGTGAACAATCTGCTCATCGAAGGCCGCCACGTCGTTTTTCCGCTTTCCGCAGGTGTGCACTCCCTCACGGCGGAGCCACCGCCTGTCACCACCCGGACGATCTACGAGGACACCCTCATCGAGAACAATGTCCCCCTGAACGGAACGCTTCCCACAACTTCCAGCAACTTTGCCGGAGGTGCTGCATCCGCCGCGTGGACCGCAGCCGCCACCATGTCGCAGACTGCCAGCGGAACCACCTTTCCGGCCAGTGCCGCCGCCTTCCTGCCGGTCTCGATCCAGCCTGGCTACATCTATCAACTTAGCGCCACCCTATCCGCCGCCACAACATGGACGGCCATCGGTTTTTCGGACTCCTCCGCCAGTGGACAATGGCACACCACCGCGAACAAGCATGCGTGGGCCCTCGTCCGCGCGTCCGGCGCGGGGGGGCCGCAATTCTTCGGCGGCGCGGGAGCCGCCAACCTCCAAAGCTGGTCCACCAGCGCCGATGGCACCCGCACGGTTTTGATCACCTTGGACACCACCGGCACACAATGGACTGCCTTCGCCACCATCGACGGCGTCCACTCGTCCGTTTTCACCTTCAGTGCGAATCCGTCGATTTCCCACATCGGCTTCGGCCGTGACAGCGGCGGCAGCAGCGTGGTGAGGGATTTCTACCTGACCGCCGCGGGCACCCCGCCCCCCTACATCCGCACCGACGGCCCCATCACGGGACGCACCACCGTCGAGGTGCCCGGCAGCGGAGCCTTGTTTCAGGAAACTCTCGCCGGGCGCACCGACTTCTTCAAAACCGGTGGCGGCATGCTCACGCTAAGTGATCCGGCCAACCACAGCGGAGCCACCCGCATCCTGGCCGGAACGCTGAAACTCAGCCCCGCGACCAACATCCTGCCGCCCGCCACCTCGCTTTCCCTCGAAGGCTCCTCCTGCGTGCTCGATCTCAACGGTGCCACGCAAACGGTCGCATCCCTGGGCTCGGTTTCCGGAAGTGTCATCCAACTCAACGGCGGCACGCTCATCATTTCAGGAAATACCGGCGACGCCATCGTCCAAGGCACCATCACCGGCACGGGAAACCTCACCAATAGCGGCACCCTCCGCCTCGTCGGCGACGCCACGCTTGATTTCACCGGCACCTTTACCAACACCGGCGTGCTCGACATCATGACCTGGCAAGGCACGCTGCCAGTTGGATTCGTCAACAGCGGCATCGTGCTCGACCGCAGTGCCGTGAAAATCACGTCTCACGCCATCACCGGCAATGATTTCTCCCTCACCATCCAAGGCCACGCCGGGCACAACTACCAACTTCAGCGCTGCGATTCCCTTTCCGATGCGTGGCAGAACCTCGGCCCCGCCCAACCCGGCGGCAATGCCACATTGGTTTTCACCGATCCCGGCGGCGCATCGGCAGACCGGCGCTTCTATCGAATTTCAATCGCCCCCTGATCCAGCTCAAGTCCGCCACCGGCTCGTCATCAGCTTCGACGACTCATGCACGGTTATGGCGACAATCCTGTCGCCATAACCGTGCATCCTCCGCCGCATTTTCGGACGACAGGCTTGCCAGCGGGAGGTCGGCGAGGCATCACCTGACCGAGCCTCTATGAAAATCCCCGCCCTGTTCATTTTCCTAACCGCAGTTGTCTTCGCTCAGGAAACCATCGAGCGCCTGGATCCCGCGCTCGACGCCATCATCGATCCGCAGGCGAAGATCGAGACGCTCTGCACCGGCTTCGACTGGGCGGAGGGACCGCTTTGGGACGAGAAGGAAAAGCGCCTGCTGTTTTCCGACGTCCCGCGCAACACGATCTATCAATGGAAGGAGGGCGACACCGTCGCGTCCGTTTTCATGAAGCCCTCCGGCTACACCGGAGTGGCGGACTACGGCAGCGAACCGGGCTCTAACGGACTTGCGATGGATGCGAAGGGTCAGATCTATTTTTGCGAACACGGCGACCGGCGCGTGTCGTATCTTACTCCGGGCGGCGGTAAGCGGACCCTTGCGGACCACTTCGAGGGCAAGCGCTTCAACTCGCCCAACGACCTTGCGATCGCCGCGAACGGCGACGTGTATTTCACCGATCCACCTTACGGCCTGCCGGGTCGCGAGAAGGATACGCGCTTCCGCGAGCTGCCGTTCTTCGGCGTGTTCCGCGTCACTCCGCAGGGTGTGGTCTCGCTGGTCGTCCGCGATCTCGAACGGCCAAACGGTGTGGCGCTGTCGCCCGATGGGAAAATCCTCTACGTCGCCCAATCGCACGGCCCGGCCCCGGTCATCATGGCCTATCCGCTCAAGCCCGACGGCACGGCCGATGGCGGCAAAATTTTCTTCAACTGCAAGGACCTCAAAGGCCCCGGCGGACCGGACGGAATCAAGACCGACGCCAAGGGCAACGTCTTCGCCACCGGGGCCGGCGGCTGTCTGATTCTGGACCCGCAGGCGAAACTGCTAGGTCGGATTCTGTGCGGTCGGCCGACCGCCAACATCGCGTTTGGAGAAGGTGGCACTCGTCTCTATCTCACCTCCGACGACCGGCTTCTACGGGTGACATTGCGGCGCTGACCGAAGCGGTGCCGGGCGCTCGGACGGTGGCCATCTTGAAAATAGGGGGTGGGGACGTCTCGTCCCCACTCACATTCATCGCGACTGCCGCGAGGTGGATTTCTAGCCGATTTTTTCAGAGAGAAACCGGTGTAGCAGCGCCATCGCCACCCGGCCCAGCGCGGGATTGTAGCGCGCGCCCTCGTCGCGGAGGAACGCGTGGGCGGCGTTGAACTCGTGCCACTCGAAGTCCACTCCGGCATCCTCCAACAGCGCGTGGATCTTCCGCCGCCCTTCCACCGGGATGTGCGGATCCTGCCGCCCGAAGACGAACAACAGCGCTGCCTCGACCGATGCAAGCCGCGCCAGCGTGTCGTCGCATTTTCCCAGACCGAGATTTCCCGTGTGAAGATCCGTCGGATAGAAGGCGCCCACCGCGCTCACGTCCGGATGCAGTCCGGCGCGCAGCGCGAGGTGGCCGCCGAGGCAGACGCCGAAGCTGGCGATCCGGCCGGTGCAGGACGCGTGGGTTTGGAGGAATTTCACCACCACGTCCGTGTCCTCGTCGTAAGAGGCGATTTCCTTCTCGGTTTTCAGGGAGTTTCCCCGCGCCGAGCCGTCCGCGTCGTAGGCGAGCACGGTGCCGGGCGACTCGAATTCATGATAGACCTCGGGCACCGCTACCAGGTAGCCCTCGCCCGCAAGCGCCGCCGCCATCCGCCGGATCGGGCCGGTGACTTGGAAGATCTCCGAGTAAAACACCACGCCGGGATGCCGCCCGCCGCCGTCGGGGGTGAAGAGATGCACCCGCATCGCGCCGCGGGTGGTT
>JBIHZT010000175.1:0-7089 GCA_044240265.1 Luteolibacter sp.
CGGCTGTTAGTGCCTGAAGAGTCCGGAAGGATGGAGAAAGCGTGTTCGACGATGATGATTTAGGGAGAAGTCTCATTTTGTTAGGAATTTGATGGAATGCGGCGCGAGAAGGGGAAAGGGGAAAGGGGGGAGGGGGGGGCGAACCGACAGGGGAGATCTCTTGGCGACAGAAGCCGCCGATCTATTAGATCGGCGAATATCGCCGCCCGACCAAGCAGCAACCGAGCCACAATGATTCTTGCGATGTTTTCACTTGCGATTTCGAGTTTTCAGTATTTACTGAAAGTTGTGAACGCGGAAAGTGAAAAGCTCAAACAGGCCAGGGATGAATTCGTCGCCCAGTGGGGCGCGCTCGGCACCCAGTGGGGCATCAATCGCACCATGGCGCAGATCCACGCGCTGCTGATGACCGCGCCGGAGCCGATGACGACGGACCAGGTGATGGAGGACCTGGAGATCAGCCGGGGGAACGCCCACACGAATCTCAAGGAGCTCGTGGCCTGGGGATTGATCCGGGTGGTGGTGAAAAAGGGCGAACGTCGCGAGTTTTTCGAGGCGGAAAAGGACGTCTGGAGCATTTTCACCATCGTCGCCCGCGAGCGGAAGCGCCGCGAGATCGAACCGGCCCTGGCGATTCTCAACAAATGCGCCGAGGAAAGCGAAGGTATTGCAAGCCCCGAGGGGAAGGCCTTCCATGATCAAATGCGGGCGCTTGAGGACTTCGTCGGCTTCGCGTCGAAAATGTCAGACCGGGTTTCCTCGATGAAGCACGGACTCGCCCTGCAACTGGCAACGAAGATTCTTGGCTAAAAAAATTTCACCCGATCTTTCGGAAATTTCTGAAAGATCGGAATCAACAAAAAACATTATGAATCCAGTGATCGTGATTTTCGGAGCCAATGGCTTTCTTGGGCGTTATCTCACCCGTCACTGCGCCCGCAATGGCAGGGAGGTGGTCGCCATCGGCCGCAGCCGCAAGGGCTGGAGCGGTGACGGGATGTTCCTGGAATGGGACGGCAAGACGCCCGGCCCGTGGGCGCTCGCTCTGGAAGGCGCGGAAGCGGTGATCAATCTGGCCGGGCGCAGCGTGAACTGCCGCTACACGGAGAAGAACCGCCGTGAGATCATCGATTCCCGGGTGGATGCCACGCGGGTCATCGGCGAGGCGATCCGCGGCTGCAAGACACCGCCGAAAACCTGGCTCAACGCGAGCACGGCGACGTGGTACCGCCATGCGGAGGACCAACCGCAGAACGACTGGCTGGGCGAACCGGGTGAAGGGTTTTCCTGCGAAGTGGCGCAGGCGTGGGAGGACGCGTTTTTCGGTGCGGAGACTCCGGCGGAGACGCGCAAGCTCGCGCTGCGGATCGGCATGGTTTTGGCGAACGAGGAGGCGACGGTTTATGATGTGCTGCGCCAACTCACCGCCCGCGGCCTTGGCGGGGCGATGGGCTGCGGCAACCAGCGGATCAGCTGGATCCACATGGAGGATTTCCTGCGGGCCGTGGATTTCGCGATCAATGATCCATTTCTCGACGGCACGGTCAATGTAACCGCGCCGGAATTTCCGACGAACCGGGTGTGGATGCGGACCTTCCGTGAAGCTGTCGGGATGCCGCTCGGAATTCCTGCCACAAGGTGGATGTTGGAAATCGGCGCGCGCCTGATGGGCACCGAAACCGAGCTCGTTTTGAAAAGCCGGTGGGCGGATCCGCTCCGGCTGCGCGATGCGGGCTTCCGCTGGCGCTGGGGGCGGGCGGTGGATGCCGTGGCCGATCTTCATGGCCGCCGGGGGCTGGACGGATTCTTCCGCGCGGCATCCGAGAGAAGCGCCGGGGCACGGGTCTGGCTGCCGGCGGCGACCCGCTGAAATCGCTGAAATTTTGATAAATTGCAGAAATCCGGATAAATTTTATTTCCTTCCTAATTTCGCAACTCATTGTTTGTAAGTCATATTACAATGTAAATTCTATCCAGATGGCTTTTTCAGTTTGCCCTGACCAGTGATGCCGACTATGGAGGGCCCAACTTATTTAGCACGGGCCCAGCCCATAAGATCCCTTTTCCGCATGATTTTCCGTTCCCTTTCCCTATCCGCGCTCGCAGTTGTTGCAGCGCTTCTCACCAGCTGCGGCAGCTCCGGCCCGCGGATCATTTCAAAATCATCGATTGGTTCCGGCTCCGGAGTTTATGCGAAAAAGGAAAGCTTCGCGCTGCCGCCCGCCTCTTCCGCCGCCGTGTCCGCCGCCGCCGGCAAGCCCCGGGACAAGCACTCGATGCCGGTTTACGCGTTCAGTGACCGCAACCGGATCGTCCGCACCACCGCCTACACATGCAGCGAGGACGACCACTTGATCTACGGCAGTAAAAACGCCACCGGCACCGTGCTCCGCTACAATGACCGGGTGCGCAGCGCCGCCGCCGATTGGTCGTTTTACCCGGTGGGAACCACTTTCCGCATCAAGGGCCTGCCCTATCTCTATGTGGTCGATGATTACGGCTCGGCGCTTCTGGGCACCGGCACCGTTGACATCTACAAGCCGACCAAGGAAATCATGAACCAGTGGGGCCGCCGCACCGTCGAGGTGACCGTGGTGCAGTGGGGTTCATTCACCCGCAGCGCCCAGATTCTGAGCCAACGCACCAGTTACGACCACTGCCGCAAGATGCTTGCCAACATCATCCGCCAGCGTCCGGACATCGCCAGCGTCGCCAAGTTGTAAAATTTCAAATTTTCCCGGAAGCCCGGTCGTTCATTCGGCCGGGCTTTTTTTATTGGATCGGTGCGAACAAACGCGCCGCACGACAGGCGGCCCGGAACAGGAACGACTTGCGGGTGAAGTCCTCGACCGTGGCCTCTCGGGAACTGGAAAAATCCGCGGTCAGCATGGCATCGACCTCATCGACGAATTTCCGGTCGGCACAGAAGGCTGTGATTTCGAAGTTCAGCCGGAACGAGCGGTTGTCCAGGTTCGCGGTCCCGACGGCGGCGAGGCGACGGTCGATGAGCATCACTTTCTGGTGCATGAAGCCCTTGTGGTAGCGGAATAATTTCACGCCAAACGGGATGGATTGTTCGTAGTAGGAGAAGGCGGAGAGCCACACCAGCAGGTGGTCCGCACGCTCCGGAAGCAGGATCCTCACGTCCACGCCGCGGATCGCGGCGGCCTGCAGGGCGGTGAGCACGCCTTCATCGGGAACGAAATAGGGCGATGCGATCCACAGCCGGTTCCGCGAGGAATTGGCCGCCTCCGCCACTACCAACTGCCACGAGTCCGCCGGGTCGGCCGGGCCGGTGGGGATGATCGCGGCGATTTGATCCGCCTTCTTTTCCTGCGTGTCCCACTGGAGGTCCGGCACCTCGCTGGAGGCCCAGAACCAGTCTTCCAGAAACACCAGTTGCACCGCCTGCACCACGGGTCCCTCCATTTTCAAATGAGTGTCCCGCCAGCCGCCGAAGCGCTGGTCGCGGCCGAGGTATTCGTCGCCCACATTCAGCCCGCCGATGAACGCGGTCTTGCCGTCGCTCACCACGATCTTGCGGTGGTTGCGGAAATTAAGCTGCAAGCGCGACCACCAGTAACGGTTGATTCCAAATGACTTGCACTCGATCCCCGCGGCCTCCATCGCCTTCAGGTAGCGCCGCGGCAGCTTGTGCGAGCCGATCTCGTCGAACAGGAAATACACCTTCACTCCGGCCTTGGCCCGCTCGATGAGCGCCTCTTGGAAGCGGGTGCCGAGCGTGTCGTTTTTCACGATGAAGAAGTTCACGCAGAGATAGCTCTTCGCCTCGCGGATCGCTTCGAAAATCCGCTCGAAGGCGACGTCCCCGTCGATCAGCAGCTCAAGCTCGTTACCCCGGGTGAATGGCAGACCACCCAGGAGTTGCGCGGCTCTTTCAAATCCGTCGTCCTCCGGGATGTTCACTTCGCAATGAGACAGACGCTTGTGCATCGTCGCCGCGAGCCTGCCGAGACGACTGTCCTTTTCCCGCCGGCCACCGACGTTGCGGGAAAACCGCGTCCTCCCGAGCAGCCAGTACATCGGGATCGCCAGAAACGGAATGGACAGCAGGGAAATGACCCACGCGATGGTGCCTTGGGAGGTCCGCACATGCATCAGCGCGTGGAGCACATGCAGCACCCCGACCACATAGAACACCACCAGCGCCGCCAACCCCAACCATGTGTTGAACTCGAAATCCGGGAAAAACATCGCCACAGGCTAACCGCTGAATCCACCGCTCACAAGCTCTCAAGCTCCGCCATGGAAGAGAGTTCAATCATCGGCCCACCGGCTGATTTTTCAATTCCCGGGAAGCGGTTGCCCCGCTAGCCTCGCCAAGTGACGATGAACGCAGGTGGAATGCTGGTGGCCGCTCCCGAGCGCTGGGATGAGGCGTGTTTCGCTGTGCCGGCAGTGCGGGCGTTGGTGGCATCCGGCCTGGGCACGGGCATTCTATGTCCAGCGGAGCAGCGTGAATTCTGGACCACGCTGGAGGGACTGACGGTGCTGGAATTCCAGCCGAGGACCAAAGCAAAGGTGGTGGCGGGCGAAATTTCAGGCAACTGGCAGGCCTCGCTTGCCTGGGAAAACGGATTCGCGGCGGAGGTTTTCAAAATCGCGGGAATTTCACGGCGGCTCGGAGTGAACGAGCGGAAGCTGAAAAAGCTGCTGACACACCCGCTCGGATTTTCGACCGGGCCGCTGGAGCACCGGGTGCGGCACTACTTGGCGGCGGTCGAAGAACTCGGAGTGACGACCGGGCGGGCCGAGCACTTCGCCCCGGCTGAGCTGGGAATCGAGCCGGTGGCGGGGGCGGTGCTGCTGTGCCCGGATTCCGACTTCGGCCCGAGCCACGAATGGCCGCTGGAGCGGTGGCAGGAAATCGCGGAAAACCTCCGTCAATCCGGTAAACGCCTCACCATAGCCGGCATGGACGGCGGGCGCGGATTGGGAAAAATCCTGGCGGACCGACTGGACGAAAATGTCGGCTTTTTCCAAGCCTCGCCGCTGGCCGGAACGCTACCCCTGCTCGCCGTCCACGGACTGGTGATCGCCGCGGACGGCTCGCTGCCGCACCTCGCGGCCCACGCCGGAGCCACCTGCGTGACGCTTTTCGGCCCGAATGATCCGGAGTGGAAACGCCCGCTGGGACGGCGCCACGCGGTGGTCCGGCGGCACGTCGAATGCGCGCCCTGCCTGCTGGCCAAGTGCCCGCTCGACGGCCGCTGCCAGCACGAACTGGAAACCGCCCGCGTGTGGCGGGCGGTTTCCGGGAAGCTGGCTTGAACATGGCAACCTCTCCAAACTCGCCCACCACCTCTCCGGGGTGAATTCCCACATCCTCGCCAGCAAACTGCGGGTCGCCCTACGCCCTTACCACCCCACGCAACCGGATGTCATTTCCAAACTGTTGGAAATCGACCTCATCCAGATGCAGCGACTCGCGCAGACCCGCTCCGCCGAGTCCGGGCGAGGGGCCGCCGCAGAGCATGGGGGCGTAGTAAACGACGACTTCATCGACCAGACCGGCCTCGAAGAGCACCGCGGAAAACACACCGCCGGCTTCGACCATCACGGTGAGCACGCCTTGGTCCCGGGCGAGACTCCGCAGGATTTCCGCGAGGTCGCCGCGGGGGCGGATGAGGGTGCGCTCCATGGTTTCGTCGAGGAACAAGGTTTCCGGGCGGTCGGACACGACGACGCGCCAAGGTTGCTGTCGTCCGGCTAACAATTCCGGGATACGGATGGTGAGCGCGGGCTTGTCGCGGCGGACGGTCTCGCCGCTGGTGAGGATGGCATCGACGGTGGAGCGGAGTTTCTGGACATCGGCGCGGGCGGGTTCTCCCGTTAGCCACTGGCCTTCGCCGGGCGGGCGGGTGATGCGACCGTCGAGGCTCATCGCGGTTTTCCAAATGACCCAGGGCAGGCCGGATTCGCGGACTTTGAAAAACGGGCGCAGCAGTTTCTCCGCTTCCTCACGGCAGACACCGGAGACGACTTCGATGCCGGCGGCTTCTAGCAATTGATCCGCGCGGCCGGCGTGGGCCGGATTCCGGTCCACGGTGGCATAAACGACGCGGGTGATTCCGGCGTCTATCAAACCCTGCGTGCAAGGCGGCGTGCGGCCGTGGGTGGAGCAGGGCTCAAGCGTGATGTAAATGGTCGCGCCACGGAGATCCTTGCCGGCGGCGGCCAGAGCCTCGCGCTCGGCATGCGGCTGGCCGGCGGCGCGGTGCCAGCCGGCACCTAACAAGATTCCGTCTTTCACGATCACGGCACCGACGGGCGGATTCGGCGCGGTTTTGCCGATCCCTTTCCGGGCCTCGTCCAGCGCGAGATTCATCCAGTGCGAGTCGTTCATGCGGGTGGATCGGGCGTCATCGCAGGGACGGGTGCGGGTGTGATTTGCACCTGGATGGGCTTGTCGGTGGTGAGGTGCATGTCGCGCTGCGGGAAGGGCACGCCGATGCCGCTCTCGGCGAAGCGTTTCTCGATGATGAGGCGCAGGTCGCTGGAGACGATCATCGCGTTGGTCCCGCCGCCGAGGTGGACCCAGAAGTAGAGGCTGAAGATCAGGGCGTTGTCGCCGAAGTCCTCGAAGATGGCGAAGGGCTCGGGATCTTTGAGAATCAAGCCGTGGCGGGCTGCGGCATCGGTGAGGATTTCCATGACTTTCTGCGGCGAGCTGCCATAGGCCACTCCCACGCGGATGCTGCGGCGCATTTTGGCGCTGGTGAGCGTCCAGTTGGTCACCCGGTTTTCGAGGAAGACCGAGTTGGGAATCATGGTTTCCACGTCGTCCGCGCTGCGGATGATGGACGAGCGGGTATTCACCTCCGCGACGGTGCCGACGATGCCGTCCACGTCGAGGATGTCTCCCACGCGGATCTTGCGCTCGGCGAGTACGATGATGCCGCTGATGAAATTTTTAATCAGCGTCTGCATGCCGAAGCCGAGACCGATGGCGAGCGCGCCGCCAAAGAAGGCGAAGATGGTCAGCGGGATTTTCAGGAACGAGAGGGTGCCGATGGCGAGGAAGATGCCGACGCCGATCATCAGCCAGTTGCGCAGCATGCGCGCGTT
>JBIHZT010000176.1:0-7079 GCA_044240265.1 Luteolibacter sp.
AATGAAAAAATCACCAGACGCCGCACCGACAACCAGCCAGGAGCGGTGCGGACGTCTGTTTGGATCGACAAAGCGGCGTGCTGTCCCGAGCCAGCCAGTTCGTCCGAAAGGAATCCCAACCCTGACACTCGGGCGAATGCGACCGAAGCCGCATGGTTGCGGACCGCTTCGAGTGTCAGAGTTGGTGGGGTGAACAACATCGCTGCTGTTGGGTGTGGTTTGGGTGAGAGTGGGAAAATTAAAGAATGCCAAGATCGTCGTCCTCGTCCTGGGCCATTTCGATTTCGAGCACGCGGACGTGGTGGGTCTTGCTCCAGACTTCGAAGTGCATCCCGCGTCCAGCGAGCACCACTTCGGATTCGGCGGCGATCCCGGCGGCTTCGCTGAGATCCTTGGGGACGAGCAGCTTGCCCTGGTCGTTCACGCTGGCCACCCGGCAGAGCATCGAGAGCTGGCCGAGTTTCGCCGTCTTCTTGGCGGGAGTCAGATCGCTTTCCTTCACGGTCTTCACCCGCTCGTCGAAGGCCTGCTGGCTGAGCACCTTGATCACCGGCATGTCGTGGGTCTTGGACGACAACAGATAAAGAACCTCACCCGTCGCTGGACGCCACGCGGTCGGGATGGAAACCCGATACTTCGGGTCCATCTTGTAGGGCGTGTAACCCATGTAGGTTGTCGGGGAGGTGCTCACTGATTGGCCTGACTGCTGTGTCAGTGCCGGAAAGTACACTGAAATACACTTCACCCACAAGAATAATTTGAGGGATTTTTAATAAAGTCATAACCCATTGATTTTAAGCGATATAATATCCATGAGAATTGATGACGCCGACCATTTTCGATGATATCCAATTCAAAATCGCTTAAAATTTAGGACAACTGCGGGTAATTTGCCGCGCAAAATGAGGAAATTTTAGAATATCACGAGACCGGTGTACCCAAAGACCAAATTTTTGATGAAAGTGTACTTGGGAATCTCCAATTCCCGCATCCCTCCCCTTCCAAATCTCGCCTTGTCTTTGATTGGGGAATATCAGAAGACCCGGAACTGTGATCCGCCTTAACCACTGGTTGGCCATCTGGCTTTGCTGGGGAGGCTTCGCCCTTCTCCTCCACGCGCAGGCGCTGCCCGAGTGGTTGTCGAAAAACGCCGGTACCAAGCCGCCGCCAGCGTTTGGTGTCGTGGACGAGAGCAATTTCTTCAACAGGAATTCCGGTGCCTTCAATCGCATCTCCGAACAGCTCCGCAAACTGGAACTCGATCACGGCTGCCGGATCTATCTGGTCGTCGAGCCGGTGCTGATCGCCACCACCCCCTCGGAGCTCGCTGCGGAACTGCGCCAAGCCTGGGTGCCGGACGGGAACGGCCTGGTCCTCGTGTTCGAGTCGGACAGCCGCCAACTCGGCATCGGCCGGGATCTGACAAGCCGTCCGGATCCCTCCGGAAACCTGAGCCGGATCCCGTCCCACGAAATCTCCGCCATCCTCGCCCGCGCCACGGAATCCGCGGACACCAAGCTCGCCCCGGAGCCTTATCTGGAAGCACTCGTCAACAGCCTCGCCCGCGAATACGAAGGCTATTTCAAGCGCCGCTCCACTCCGCCGCCGCCAGAGCGGTCGATGAGAATCGGCCTGCTCGTCATCGGCGTCCTGGCGGTGCTGGGCCTTGGCGCGATCGCCCTCGGGGCACTGGTGCGGCATTCCAGCATGGCCGCGAGCCGTCGCTTCCGTTTCCCGGTGGTGGACCGGCCCGAGCGCCTCGGCGCCCCCTGCGGCGGAAGCGTCACCACCCGTCGCTTCGCGCCACCGGTCTCCAAAGTCTGAGACGGGGGACTCAGACTTTCAGTGAGGTCTCCACCTTCTGAACCGCCTTTCGGCGGGCCGGCAGATGATGGGGCAGAATCGCCGAAAAAAGATGCACCAGTGGAAAAGCGGTGAGCGCCAGCAGCACTCCCATCGCCAGAAAACCGACGATGAAATTGCTGACCGACATCGTGCCCACTCCGGGCAGACTCATCGTCGCTTTTTCGAGAAAGTGCGGCACAGGCAGTGAAAGCGTGTCAATCAACCACTGACCGAGCCGGATTTGCGCGATCCAGAACGGCACGTTGGTGAAAGGATTGCTGATAAAACACGCGGCCATCGCGAACGGCACGTTCACCTTCACCCGCATCGCGATGATGGCGGCGAAGATCGACTGCGGGATCATCGGCATCATGGAGAAGAAAAACCCGATCGCGAGGCCGGAAGCCACCGTGTCGCGACAAGGCATCCACAGGCTGCGGTGGAACAAGGGCTTGGAAATTTTCTGCCACCACGGGCGGTGGCGCAGGTTCTTATGGCGCAGGGCGCGGAAGGCCCGCCTCACAATTCTGAGGTAGTGGACTTTCATGGTCGCTGAAGCATCACGGGCTGACCCTCCCCCACTCCTCCGGTCAAATCAACTGCAAATGCCTTGCCCGGCGGCAGCGGGATCCGCAGGTTACCGGAAATTCATTATGGAACCTTGGCAAGCATTCATCCTCGGCGTGATCGAAGGGATCACCGAATACCTCCCGATCAGCTCCACCGGCCACCTGCTGGTCGCGCAGCACCTGATGGGCATCGGCACGGCGGACGCCACCCAGAAGGTTGCCGCGGACACCTTCGCCATCTGCATCCAAGGCGGTGCCATCCTCGCGGTGCTCGGACTTTATTTCAAACGCGTGCTCCAGATGATCCAGGGCCTGCTCGGGCGGGATCCGGAGGGATTGAAACTCGTCATCGCCATCATCGCGGGATTTCTACCCGCAGCCGTCTTCGGCGTGCTGTTTGATGATTGGATCGAGTCCAAGCTCTTCAAACCCTGGCCCATCACCGCCGCCCTGTTCATCGGCGGCGCGGCCATTCTGGGCATGACCTGGTGGAACCGCAAAAAGGGCGTGTCGCGGACAGGTAGGGAACTGGTGGACCTCACCTGGAAGATGGCCGTGGTCGTCGGCCTGCTGCAATGCGTGGCCATGTGGCCGGGCACCAGCCGCAGCCTGATGACGATTTTCGGCGGGCTGGTCGTCGGCCTCTCGGTGAGGGCGGCCGTGGAGTATTCATTCCTGCTAGGAGTGCTCACCCTCACCGCCGCCACCGCGAAGAAGGCGCTGTGGAAGGTGGAAGGCCTGGACCCCGCCTACGACGTCTGGTTCGGCGGCACCAAGTTGATGTGGGAAACCTACGGCGCGATTCCCCTGCTGATAGGAATCATCGCCGCCGCCGTCTCCGCGGCGTTGGCCGTCAAGTGGCTCGTCACCTATTTGCAAAGCCACGGGCTGGCGATCTTCGGCTGGTATCGCATCATTCTCGCCGTCGTCATCGGCGGGCTGTTCGCCAGCGGACTCGTCCAGGTCTGAATCAGCAGAGCCGGACCATGTCCTTGATGAACTGGCCCCAGAGGAAAACCAAGCCGCGTCTCGAGTATTGGAAATGACCGTCGCCGGTGAGTCGGATGAGTCCGGCGGCGAGGTTGTGATCCACCTGCCGGCGCATTTCCCGCTCGATGGAATCCTCGATTTCCTCGGGATCGGGCATCTGTAACCGATCCGGCGACACCTTGACCCGGCCGAGATATTTCCGGTGATCGGCGAGGATCTGGTTGAAACAACTGCGCTCGCACGGCACATGGTTCCACTGCACGTTCGGCGGACATTGGAGAGTCGGGGCGAAGGGGAAGTTCGTGGTGCGCCAAATTCCCCCGTCGTCATCGTGCGACGTAATGGATATGAAAGCGAACGCCACGTCACTCTGCTCGCAAAGACAGACCGCCGCCACCGCGCGTTCCTCGGGGTGCCAGTAGAGCCGGAAAAACTGCTGCATGCCGGACCATTCCCAGCCGCAGTCCGAGACATGCTCGAAGCCAGCCTCCTCCATCGCCGCGGCGGCCTCGGTGGCGTTCGGGAAAAACGACGGATTCGGCACCTCCCGGTGGCGGAGACGATTGTTGAGCGGCAGCCGCATGCGCCGGATGCGGGTGAGCAGCTCGATCCACGGCAGAAAAAACCACAGCACCGCGCCCACCAAGCCACCCGCAATATGGCCAGTCAGGAAATAGAACAGGCAGAAACTCGCACCGAGCAACGTGAGCGCCCCGAGCTTGCGGAGCAGATTCGTCCGCGACGAGCGCAGCGCCACGGCGAGGACCACCAGGCCGATGACAATAAGGGTTTCACGCATGAGAGTTGGGACGAAAAAGTGTGCCTCACAAGCACCTGCTACGAGTCCCACGGATGCCGGAACCGCGCAAGGGCTTGTTTTTTCAAACCGCCTCGCACTCAGCCCCAAGACTGCCCGAGCAGTTCCCGCAACCGCGCGTGATCCGTCGCCGAGGTCTTCGCCACGAAGCCCCGCGCATGGGCGAAATGCACGTCCTCGCAATCCTGGATCCGCGTAAAATCCAGCCCCGGATGATCGTTGTGCCGCGACAGCCCGAAGCCCGCCCCGCGCCGGTCCGGATACACCAGTCCCGCCACATCGCTCGCCTCAGGCCGCGTCTCGATGAACCGCGCCAAGCCCGCCGACGGCTCGTCCGGCATCGGATCCGTGCGCGGCAGGAACAACACCTTGAACGGCCCCTTCGGTGTCTCGATCTCCCAGAACTCTCCCACGTCGCCGATGAAATCCAGCCGCTCGCGCAGGTTCTTCAAATAATCCAACAGGTCCACGCCGATCCAGCGCATCACTTCCCACAGCGGCTCGCCCGGCTTCAATTCCGAAACGCCAGCGAAACGGCGGAGCAGCGTGGTATCGATCGGCGAGTTCAGTTTAAACAAAGTCTCCCGCGCCACGCCCAGCCAGCGCGCCGTCTCGATCGGTCCGCGGGTGTCGAACCATTCCGCCGGCTCCAGCCAGTCACAGAATTTCAGCGCGTCCTCATACACCCCGAGATGCTGCAACACCAGACTCAGCGCGCACATCGGCGGGTGATCCTTCGGGAACTGGTGGTGGTCGAAATTCCCCCGCTCCGGCTCATGCTCGTGGCCCACGTCCACCACCGCCGTGGACAGATCCGCCAGATCCGCTTCGGTCGGTTCGCGGCGCACGACCGGCACCGGGTTCTCGGCGAGCAAGAGGCAGCAGGCGAGAAATTCGTCCTTATGGGAGCCGCCGGGATGGGTGAGGATTCGGGAAAAAGTCATGCTGAAATCGTTGGAAGGGCGGCACCTTAGGCCTTGCGTGCGCCTTGGGAAGTGTTTTGAGTTGTTATGATTCGCGCCGCCGCAGCATGCCTCGTCAGCTTCATCGCCTTTCCCGCGTCTGCCTTGGACGTCCCTGCGGAAATGAAGCATGCCGAGGAATTCGGCAAAAACGCCCCCTCGCGGATCATCCGCAATGAAGTGCGCACCTTCTGGTCGGCCGACGATGCGCAGCTCATCTACCGCGTCAATACCGGCCGTGACGAACATCAGTTTTTCAAGGTCGATCCGGCGTCAGGCCAGACGTCGCCAGCCTTCGACCACGGACTGCTGGCCCGCGCCCTCGGCCAGGCGGCTAACCAAAAAGTGGCGCAAAACCAGCTCCCGCTCGACCAACTCGAACCATCGCCCGCCGCCCTCACCTTCCGCGCCTTTGGCAAATCCTGGAAACTCTCGCTCGCGGACCACCAGGTCTCCCCCTCCGACCGCCCGCCCCGCGGAGCCGATTTACTCCCGCCGGAACAAGCCGCGCGCGGCACCCGCCGCAACGGCGACGCCACCCCGCTCACCATCGAAAACGCCACCCCCGGCGAAATCGAAATGTTCTGGGTCGACGGCGAAGGCCGCCGCAAATCCTATGGCAAGCTGCCCGCCGGCCAAAGCGCCACCCAGCAGACCTACACCGGTCACGTCTGGCTGGTCACCGCCGCGGACGGCACCCCGTTGGCCGGCGTGGAGACACCGGCGGCCCCCTCGCTCGCCCGCATCACGGAACGCGTGAAACCCGCGCCCCGCCCCGCCGAAAACGTCTCGCCCGACGGCAAGTGGCGCGCCCTCATCCTCAACCACAATCTCGTCATCGAGCCCGTCGCCAGCGGCGCATCCATCACCCTCTCCACCAGCGGATCGGAAAACGACGGCTTCACCCGCCCGCTCGTCTGGTCGCCCGACTCCCGGAAACTCGTCGCCTTCCGCGTCCAAAAAATCAGCCCGCGCCAGGTTCACATCGTCGAGTCCTCCCCACCGGACCAACTCCAGCCCAAGCTGAAAACCATCAACTACGACAAGCCCGGCGACGCCATCTCCCAGCCCATGCCGCATTTGTTCGATGTCGAGAACCGCCGGGAAGTCGCCGTGGACCAGGCTTTGTTCAAGAACCCTTGGGAAATTTCTGAACCCGCCTGGACCGCGGATTCCTCGGAATTCTCCTTCGTCTACAACCAGCGCGGCCACCAGGTCATGCGCGTCGTCGGCATCCGCGGAGACTCCGGATCGGCGCGGACGATCTTCGAGGACACCAGCAAGACCTTCATCGACTACTCGCAGAAATTCTTCATCCACCGGCTGCCCGCCACCCGCGAAATCCTCTGGGCCTCCGAGCGCTCAGGCTACAACCACATCTATCTGATCGACGCGGTTTCCGGCGAGATCAAAAACCCCGTCACCAAGGGCCGCTGGAACGTGCGCGACGTGGTCGAGGTGGATGAGAAAAACCGGCGACTTCTGCTCAAGGTCGTCGGCGTCACCGACCAGAACCCCTATCACGTCCATTTCATCAGGATCAACTTCGACGGCAGCGGATTCATCCGCCTCACCACCGGCGACGGCGACCACTCCATTCAATTCTCACCCGACGGAAAATTCTTCGTCGCCACCTGGTCGCGGGTCGATCACCCGCCGGTGGTCGAGATTCGCCGGGCGGACGATGGCAAAATGATCGCCGAGTTGGAACGCGCGGACGACTCCGAGCTCGTCAAAACCGGCTGGAGCCGCCCCGAGCGCTTCACCGCCAAGGGGCGCGACGGCCAGACCGACATCCACGGCATCATCATCCGCCCCACCCGTTTTGATCCGACGAAAAAGTATCCCGTCGTCGAGCAGATCTACGCCGGTCCGCACGACCATTTCGTGCCGACT
>JBIHZT010000177.1:0-7035 GCA_044240265.1 Luteolibacter sp.
TGTGAGTGGTAGCAGCCACAAGGTGGCTGCGGCGTCCCGCCAATACGGTTCGGCATGTTAGTTGCTACCATCGTGAGTGGATATGACAAATCTGTCACTTATACTTTTTGTGCCCAACGACCATAAAACCAGCCGTGGCTCGCAGACGTAAAAAGATTCCGACAGTGGCCCGACTCGGTGGTTTCAAGCTCATCGACGACTTCAGCGACCTTCTCAGGCCTCTTGACCCAAAGCGCGTCAAATCTCCGGCGAACTTGATCCGCGCTGCAAGTTCGCCGCGGAAGGCTATTTCACAATGATGCTCTTCACTCTGCTCAACCCGGTCATCGATTCCATGCGCGGGCTATGCGCCACTTCCCATCACAAACACTTCGGGCTGAGCACGGGCCTGCCCCCGGTCAGTCTCGCGAGTTTTTCCGAGGCCCGGTCGGTATTCGACCCGCCGATCCACCTACCGCGTTGCGCGGCAAACGCACGCTCGAAGCCATCGATAGCACTCTATGGAAAGTGCTTCCCCGCATGGGATGGGTCCAGTTGTGCCGCTCGACGGCGCACAAGCGCGGTTTGCCCAACCCGCGGGTCCTCTCGTCGGTGCCCTGCCGGGTGGAGATGTATGACGAGGAAAGCCAGGTGCGGATGGTGGACGCGACGAGCAACGGGTCGTGCATCCACCAAGTGAAACAAGCACCCGTCTTACATCGCCTCACAATCTTTGTCCTGGCCGAGACAAAGATTGTGCATGAACTGTGAGCCGCGTGCTCCAAATCATTTTCCGACCGGATGATCAAATCTCCGGGAATCGATGGCGCTGGATCAGGATGTCTCCACTGGGGATAAACATGCGATTCCCGCAGGGCACCTACATTTGGCGGATGCCGATGATGGCTTCGAGGTAGGAAGGATCCAGTGCGGCGCAGATACGTTTGCCGCGGATGGGCTCCTTGGGTTTGGCGGTTGCGGTTTTTAGCAGGTCGAGCGCGATGTGGCTTTCGATGCCGACGATGGAGCGCAGGCCGAGCCAGTCGCGGCGGACTTTGGCCGGCAGCCAGTCGAGCCAGTCGGTGACGGTGCAGACGCGCTTTTCGATCCGTCCGTGGCCTTTGTCAGGATGCTCGATGGTCTGGACGTTACCGCCTTTTTCACGGGCGTAGTCGAGATTTCCCGGATCCTGGAAAAATTCCCGCACGTCGTCATGAAGGGTGCCTTGATTGGCCTTGAGAGCTAGCAGATAGTCGGCTCCGGCCTGGATGATAGCGATGGCGATTTTGAGTTGGGTGCCCATGGCGTCGATGCTGACGATGGCGCCTTTGAGGTTGAGGTGGCGCAGGAGTTTGGGAACGGCGGTGATCTCGTTGCTTTTGTGGTCCACGGCGCGCTGGGAAAGGGTGATGCCGTTGTGGCAGGCCCAGGCGCTGAGGATTTGCACGGTGCTTTCATCGGCCTAGCGGCTGCCGCGCAGGGTTTTGCCGTCGATGGCGATGAGCCGGCCTGCCAGTTCGGGAGAGATGCGGGTGACAAACGCGGCGAGGCATTCGGTAAAAGCGACCGGATCAATGGCGGCGAAAACGCGCACGCAGGGGATGCCGTTGGGCAGCGCAATCCATTTCCTGAGCCACTCTTCGCGTGCCTTGGCGAACCTGACGAAGTCCTCGCAGGTGTTCATGCCGCAGAGCAGGGCGCAAAGGGCGATGAAGAGGATGGAGCCGAAGGGATGGCGGGTGGCGTTGCCGGAGCGTGGATCTTCGATGACATCGAACATTTCAAGCCCCTCGGGGAGTCCTCGGCGGAAATCGATTGTTGATTCGATGGGGGTCGGGGTGGCCATCCGGCCCTAATAATCCAAACTGATGTTTCGTATCAGGCCTAATTGTTAACGAGTTCCAAATGTGGGTGCCCTGCTGCCCAGTAAATTCCCACCGGCCATGCAGGAATGCCCCCATCAAGTTCCAACCCGTCGAAAACAAGCGGATGCCGTCAGATGGGGCATGACGACTCTTACCCGCCCTGCTGAGGAGATCATGCAGTGCTCGGGAGGGACTCCGATTCCTGGATCAAGCCGCGAAGTTTCTGATGGACGCCGCCGAGATGCGGGTCTTCCGCGAGGACCCGGTCCGCCAGCGCCCGGGCCTCGCGCAGCAGCGGCATGTCCGCCAGAAAATCCGCGAAGCGAAGATCGGATAGACCGCTCTGCACGGTTCCCAGGACATTGCCGGGACCACGCAGGCGGAGGTCGGCCTCGGCGATTTCAAAGCCGTCGGAGGTTTCCACCAGGACCTGGAGTTTTTCCAGCGCTTCCGGATTTTTACCATCGGTGAGCAGGATGCAGTAGCCCTTGTGGCCGCCGCGGCCGATGCGGCCTCGGAGCTGGTGGAGCTGGGCCAGGCCGAAACGCTCGGCGTGATGGAGGATCATGACGCTGGCGTTCGGCACGTCCACGCCCACCTCGATCACGGTCGTCGAGACCAGCGCGGCGATCTCCCCCTGGCGGAAGCGGTCCATCACCGCTTGTTTTTCCTCGGGCCGGAGTTTCCCGTGGATCAAGCCGACTTCGTGCGAGCCCAGCCGTTTTTTCCACTTTTCAAACGCCTCGGTGGCGGACTCGGCTTTGAGCGTCTCGCTTTCATCTACCAGCGGATAGACGAGGTACGCCTGCCGCCCTTGGGAGAGTTGGTCTTTGACGAATTTCGTCACGTCGGTTTGTTTCGGCGCGATCCGCATGGCGGTGACGATCCGGGCGCGGCCCGGTGGTTTTTCATCGAGCAGGGAGACGTCGAGGTCGCCGTAAATCGTCATGGTTAGAGTTCGCGGAATCGGCGTGGCCGTCATCACCAGCACGTCCGGCACGACGCCCTGGCGGATCAACGAAGCCCGCTGCGCAACGCCGAATTTGTGCTGCTCGTCGATGACCACAAGCCCGAGATCGCGGAAGCTAACCGAGTCATAAAGCAGCGCGTGAGTGCCGATGAGGATCTGCGGATCGCCATCGATTTCCAGGTGGTTGCCCTCGTCGCGGTTGCCGGTGCGCAGCGCCACGCGGATGCCGAGTGGCTCCAGCCAGCGGCAGAATGTCAGGTAATGTTGTTCCGCTAGAATCTGCGTGGGAGCCATCAGCGCGGCCTGGCAGCCGGAACCGATCGCCAACAACATCGCCGCCATGGCAACGAAGGTTTTCCCCGAGCCGACGTCGCCCTGCAACAAGCGGTTCATCGGCCGCGCGGTCCGCATGTCGGCGAGGATTTCCTTGATCGAGCGCTTCTGCGCGTTCGTCAGATCGAAGGGCAGGCTGGTGTAAAACTGTTTGAGATAGGAAGTGCTGGTTCCCAACACGCGGCCGGCGTGCTCGTGGTAGCGTTGCCTGCGCCAGGCGACGTTGAGCTGCAGGATGAAAAATTCCTCCAGCGCGAAGCGGCGGCGGACGAGGTGGGTCGATTCAACAGATTCGGGGAAATGCACGTCCTTGAACGCCTGCGCCCGGGCGGATCCGCCGTCGATGTCGGAGTCCGCCTCCAGCGTCGCGGGATCGACCTGCATCAGAAACAGGTGCATGATTTCCCGCAGCCGCCGCTGGCCGATGCCGGAGATGTTTTTGTAAATCGGCACGATGCGTTCGAGGTGGAGCGACGCCGGGTCGTCATCGCGGAGGATTTCGAACTCCGGGTGATCGATCATCAGGCGTCCGTTCACGTCCTTGACCTTGCCATAGATGCTCACCTCGTGACCGGTCGCCACGAGCTTCTGGATGAAGGGCATGTTGAACCAGCGGCAGGTGATTTTCCCCGAACCGAAAACCCCGCCGGAGCCGTCCATGATGATCGCCTCGTAGAACCGCCGCCCGGGGCCGAAGTGCCGGAGCGAGGCGTCGATCACCGTGCCCCGCAGGCAGACCGCGTCTGGTGAGGCCTGGTTGGGAAACGCGTCGAAGCTCCGCCGGTCCTCGTAGCGTTTCGGAAAATGAGCGAGCACTTCGGCAGCCGTGCGGAAGCCCGCCGCCGCCAGCGCGAGCACCTCCTTGGGTGGCAGCAGCGGCACGGCATCCAGATCATCATGAGCGGAAATCACCTCGGCGGGGGTTGGTTGGGGACGGTTTTTCCGATCAAATGCGAGGCCTTCACGACGGCGATTTGATATGAGCGGCGGGCGTTTCATGCAACCCCGAATCGCTCCGGGAAATTTCCGGAATATCCTCGATCCCGGCTTGTGCCGGTGCCTGCCGCCTGTAATTTTGAAAGCGTATTGACTGATTTGAAACCCTCGCTCCCACGGGCGATGCCGGTCCACCACCCGTTCCCATTCTCCCTGCCGTTTCGCTTTTAGTGCTTCACCTCTCACCCACTCCCCTGACTCTCTGGATCGGCATCATCGCCCTGATCCTCGTCGCCGCGCTGTCCGTGATTTCATGGCGACGCAGCCCGCATCCCAAGCGCACCGGCGTGCTGGAGGTCCTGCGGTTTCTCGCCACGCTCGCCGTCGTCATCCTGCTCTGGCAGCCGGAGTGGCTGACCACCGTCCACCCGGACACCAAGCCACAGATCGCGATTCTGTGGGATGATTCCAAGTCGATGACCACCACCGACGCCGCGCTGCCGCCGGCCCTATCCGAAAAGTCCGAGATCGTCTCCCGCGCCGCGTGGGTGAAAAAAGTGCTCGCCTCCGACCTCTGGAAACCCCTCGAAGCCAACGGTGCGAACGAACTCACCGCCACGCCCTTCGCCACTCCGCCTGCGGAAAATGATGCCGCCGCCGGCACCGATCTCGACACCCCGCTCAACGACCTTCTCGACCTGCAAACCAACCTCCGCGCCGTGGTCATGCTCAGCGACGGCGACTACAACCTCGGCCAGCCACCCGTCTCCGCCGCGCAGAAACTCCGCCTCCGCGGCATCCCGCTTTTCCCCATCCCCGTCGGCAGCAAGGTCCGCCTGCCTGATCTCGACCTTCTATCCGTCACAGCTCCGACCTACGGCATCGTCGGGGAAAACGTACAAATTCCCTTCACCATCCGCTCGTCGCTGGACCGCCAGGTGCGCACCATCGTCCGCCTGCGCGACGAGTCCGGCAAGGAGCGGACCAAGGACATCATCATCCCGCCGAATGCCGAGACCTACGACTCCATCCTCTGGCGTTTGGAAAAGGAGGGCTCGGCCACCCTCGAACTCTCCATCCCGGTCGCCGATGGCGAGCTCATCGCCACCAACAACTCGCGGAAATTCACCATCGCCGGCCGCCCGGAGAAAATCCGCGTGCTGATCATCGAGAGCCTGCCGCGCTGGGAATACCGCTTCTTGCGAAACGCCCTCTCACGTGATCCCGGCGTGGAGCTTTCCTGCCTGCTCTTCCACCCCGCGCTCGGTGCCGGCGAGGGCAAGGACTACATCCAGGAGTTCCCCTCGAAGATCGAGGAACTCGCGAAATACGACGTCATTTTCCTCGGCGATGTCGGCACCGGACAAATCACCAAGGAGCAATGCGCCCTCATCCGCGGCCTCGTGGAAAACCAGGCGTCCGGCCTCATTTTCATGCCCGGCTCACAGGGCAATCAGTTCTCCCTGATGGATACCGAGCTGTCCGACCTGATGCCGGTGATGCTCGATTTCGAAAACCAGCGCGGCGTTTCGGAATCCCTCCCCTCCCCGCTCACCCTCACCACCGAGGGCCGCGCGTCGCTGCTCACCATGCTTGGCAACAACGAGGAGGAAAACCCGGAAATCTGGCGTCGCCTTCCCGGATTCTACTGGCACGCCCCGGTCGTCAAGGCCAAGGGCGGCACCGAAGTGCTCGCCGTCCACGGCAACCGCCGCGGCAAATACGGCCCCATTCCCCTGCTCGTCACCAAGCCCGCCGGCAGCGGCAAAGTGCTCTTCATGGGCATCGACTCCGCCTGGCGCTGGCGGCGCGGCGTGGAGGATCTCTATCACTATCGGTTCTGGGGCCAGGTCGCCCGCTGGATGTCCTATCAGCGGAACATGGCCGCCGGCCAGCGCGTCCGCCTGTTTTTCAATCCCGAGCGCCCCGAGCCCGGCTCCACCGTTACCCTCAATGCCAACGCCTTCGACCCCAACGGCGCGCCGCTCAAGGAGGGCAGCGTCTTCGTCGATCTCACCGCGCCCGACGGCCGCACTCAGCGCATCGAGCTTCAGAAAAACGAATCCGCCTGGGGAGCCTTCAGCGGCCGCTTCAAGGTCGATCTGCCCGGAGCCTGGAAACTCCGCGCCACCGCCACCGGAGCCGAGGACAAACCGCTGGAAACCACCATCCTCGCCCAAGGCGTGGAGATCGAAAAAGTCGGCCAACCCGCCCGCCCGGAAGTGCTCGAGGAAATGGCCAAGGTCTCCCGTGGTCGCGTCATCCAACCGGAACACCTCGCCGATCTCATCAGGGAAATCAGCGCCCTGCCCGCGCCCCGTCCGCTGGAAAACCGCATCCCGCTCTGGTCGCACTGGGCGACGGTCGCGGCGCTGGTCGTCCTGCTGGGGATCTTCTGGATCGGCCGCAAGTTGAACGGGGCGTTTTGAAAAAGTTGAGAGTGGTTGGTTGAGAGTTGAGAGTTGGAAGAATAAATCAAACTCTTCCCCAGCGCTCCTTCTTCAAAAAACTCTCAACACTCAACTTTCAACACTCAACTCTCTTCATGAACTCCACCGACCGCGATTTCCTCTTCCACCTGCTTGAAACCCCCAGCCCCACCGGCTTCGAAATGCGCGGCCAGCAAGTCTGGGCGGACTGGATCAAATCCCACGCCCCGCAAGTCACCTGCGATTCCTACGGCTCCACCTGGGCCACCCTCCCCGGAAAATCCAAACGCGTCGTCATGCTGGAAGCCCACGCCGACGAGATCGGCTACATGATCAAGCACATCGACGACAAGGGCTTCCTCCGCATCGACCGCATCGGCGGCTCGGACGCCGCCACCGCGCGTGGCCGCCGACTCACCATCCTCGGCGACAAGGGACTTGTTTCCGGCATCATCGGGAACACCGCCATCCACCTCCGCCGCGACGAGGCCGGCCATGAAAAAGCGCCCGCCGTGCATGATCT
>JBIHZT010000178.1:0-7032 GCA_044240265.1 Luteolibacter sp.
CGCCCGGTACTGATTGCCAGGGTGCCGTTGTTGGTGACGACGACATTACCGGCGGTGGTGGTGCCGACTTGCAGACCCGTAGAGGTACCTGCGGACACATTGAATTTGGCCGTGCCGGCGTCGATCCGCAGGGTCGCGGCGCCGCTGACCGTGCCAGTGCCGCCGGCGGTATTTGCATTATTGATGACGCCGCCGCTAGCCACTGTGAGCGTGCCCCCGCTGATGGTCGTCGTCCCGGCGTAGGTGTTCACATTAGAGAGCGTCAGAGTGCCAGCACCGGACTTTGTCAAGGAAAGGCTGGTAGCCCCCCCAGCGCTGATGATGCCGCCTATGTTGATATTTCCCGCACCAGCAACCGCAAGAATCTTATTTCCTGCCGAACCCGTGCCGCCGGTAAGGTTCCCCCCGAAAGTCAATGACTGCCCCGCCGTGGTGCTGCTGTTGACAAGATTGTAGGTAGCGCCACCGCCATTGCCGCCAAGCTGGAGGTTGGTGTTGATCGTCTGGGTCGTGGTGACCGTGTTGCTTACCGTGATGTCGCTGCCGCCGGCGAGGATGAATTTGTTGGCGGTATTGTTGAAGGTGTAAGCCTCGCAATTGGCGGTATCGAACTTAATGCCAAAAAGTGTGATGTCTGCCCCAAGGGTGATGATGGAGTTGGTCACATTCGCATTGAAGGTGGCAACATCGGCTGCGGCGTTCGGAAACGCGGCGCTCCAGTTGCCACTGTTGTTCCAGTTGACACTCGTGTCGCCATCCCATGTGGCGGTGGCGGCGTGGAGGATAGGCATACATCCCAGGCTGAGGGAGGCGACGAGGGCGAGGGAGGAAAAGCGGAGGAATGGATTTTGGCGGGATTTCATGGGAGAATGGGTATTTTCAGGGCTTTTCTGGGTTTTTCGGAAGCGGGGCGAGAGCTTCAACGCGTAATGTTGAGGGTTTCCGGATCTGCTTACAATCCGCCGTCTCTCATCCTTTTGGGGGATGCCGGGCGGGGCAACAAAATCAGACGGGCGGCAAGATGGGATTTTTGAAGGGTTTTCAGTAGAACTTGCCTTAGCAACTTACCGAGGATTCCCCCTAAGCCAAATAGGCTTTCCGCCTGTTTTTGCGACAGACACTCGCTCGGGAAGAATGAATTTCACAACAAGCCCGACAAGACGCGCCTGCATTTGCGACAAACCACCTTACTTCAGTCCGGAAAGGACCCTGTCCCCCGACGCCTTACAGCCGGTCGGGAGCGGCGTTTTGGAGGCGGAACGAATCGGGAGACAGGCCGGAGACTTTGGCGAATGCCTGGCGGAGTTGCTCGCGGTTGTTGAAGCCGGCGCGGAAGACGATTTCCTTGATCGGGATGTCGGTCTCCACGAGCAGGCGTTTGGCGCGTTCGACGCGGCAGGTCTGGATTTCCCCGTGCAGGGTGCGGCCGGTAGCCTGTTTGAAGCAGCGCTCGAGGGTGCGGCGGCTGATTTCCAGGCGATGGGCGAGTTTGGAGACTTCGCCGCGGGTGAGAGCTTGGGATTTTCCGGCGGTTTCCAATTCGCCGGCACCCTCCGCGACAAGGCAAAGAGTGAACTTGGGCAGGCTGCGGCCGGCGTCGTATTGGAACGAGTAGAGCTCGTTTTCCGGCAATGGGTAGGCCTGGCCGGGTTCGATTCGCTCCCAGCCGGCGTGGGTGAGGTAGAGCGGCTCGTTGAAAAGCCGGTCTGGGACGGGCCCGAGTGGCGGAACGGGGAATGGAGCACGGGTGGGCCGGTGGGTCGGTGGGAAGAAAATGAATGAATGAAAGCCGGGATGAATCCCGCGGTCCGATGAATGAATCCCCCGGTCCTGGTGGAGCTTCCCAATTTCGAAATTGAGACCTTCGGACTTTGAGACTCTTGGCTGGAAGGCGGCGCGCGTTGAAAATTGAACGCCCAACATCGCACGCCGAAGAAAAGAGGAAGAAATCAGTGGTCGGAGATCAAGGAGATTTTGCCTTGGTGTTTGCCGGGGATGAGGAGGAGGGACGTGGAGCGGCCCTGGGATTCCGGGTTGGTTTTGCGGCCGCCGATGACGAGTGAGGAAAGATCGCCGCCCGGGATGCGGAGGGTGGCCTGGACACCGGGAGGGACTTGGAGCTGGAAGGACAATTCGTCGGCCTCGCGGGTCCAGGAAACCGGAACCGGGCCGAACTCGGTGGCGACGACTCCTTCGGCTGACGTCAAATCAGCGAGGCGTGGCTCGATGAGGAGTTTCTTCTCCCACACCGGTCCATCGCGGCGGACGCCGAGCACGTAAGAGCTGAGGAAATACGCGGGCATGGCCCCGTAGTTGTGGCAGGACTCGCTGGCCCCCGAGCCATCGGCGAAGACGAACTTCTCGCTGAGGGTGCCGGCGTCCTGTTGGAGATCGACCATATATTTCCAGCGGCGGCGCATTTCTTCGATCGCCTCCGCGTCGGCGGCAGCAGTGTCCATGTGATAGAGTTCGTGAAACGCCCAGTAGAACATGACGGGCATATCAATCCCGGCCTTGTCGGCGATCATCTTCGCGGTGTCCGGATTGCTGCCGCAGTGGAAGGCTCCGGGGTTCTTGTAGTGGGCGAGGAACCACTTGCGGGCGGCGGCTTTGCGGTCGTCCGGCACTAAGCCGCAATGCAGGGCGATCAACTGCGCGTGGACGCTGGGCGCGAGCAATTCGTCATTGAGAAAACCGGCGTGATAGGCCCCTTCCCTGCTGTCCCAGAGCAGCTGGTTGAAAGCGGCGTGAAGGGCATCGGCGGCCTTGGCGTAGGTTTTTTCCTGTTGCGTTTCCTGGAGCAGACGCGCGAGGACTTCGCTGTCGCGGAGTGCTTGATAGAAGAACGAGTTGATGTTCGCGCCTTCGCAGGTGATGTAGGCCAGCGGGTTGTCGAAGGAGGTGTATTCCCGCGCAAGCAGCAGGCCGCGCGGGGTGACGCGCTTGAGGAACCAATCCATCTGCTTGACGAGATGCGGCCACATTTCACGGATGAATTCCTTGTCGCCAGTGGCTGCGTGATAGGTGCGCAGGGCTTCGACCCATTGGCAGTTGTAATCCTCGATGACGTAGTGCGGATCCTCCGCGCCACGGTCGGTGGGGAAGGTTCCCAACAGACTGCCATCCCCGATCTGCGAGAGCGCGGCGTGGCGCAGGGCGTTGCGGAGCAGACGCGGATCGGAATAAAGTTTCACGCCGTTTTCACCCGGCCCGGCAGTGGCGACGCGGGTGGTGCTGAAGCTGGCTTTGGCGGCGTCCTGCACCCATTCGTTTCGCTCGCGGGCATCGGAGCCGTAGGCGTCGTCGCTGGTGCATTCGATGGTGTTGACCGACATTTCCCAAAGCCGGTTGAGAAACGGATCGCTGGATTGGAAACTGCCGACGCGTTCGAACGGATAGCGTCGGTCGGTCATCTTGAAGCCGAGAATTTCCACGCTCCCGGCGAGGCAGGTGACCGTGACGTAGCGGGCGCACCATTGGTCGGCGGCGATGAACGACTGGCGGCCGGCGCGAGCGGTGTAGGTGGTGCCGACGCCGTAGGTCTCGGCGGGTTTGCCGTTCACGTAGCGCAGGGCGTATTGGAGTTGCAGCACGCTGCCCTCGTCGGCGTCGAGCTCGATGGTCGGATAAGCCATGGCCATGCGGCCGAGATCGATGACGAAGGATTGTTTTTCCGCGGCCGGCCCTTGGTGGGCGGGATGGATGTTGGTGGTGGAGAGCTCGGAGAATTTTGATAGATCGGCGTTGGTTTTCCAGCCGTCGCCCGGTGCCGTGGTGGAGCAGAGGAAATCCGAAGTGCTGAGGATCGAGTTCCCGCCGTTGAGCATGGAGACGAACAATCCCGCCGTGTGATCGCCGGTTTCGAGGTCCTCGGCTTCGATCGTGATCACATCGCCATCGGTGACGTCGAGCTTGCCGGTCCAGCCGGTGACCACGTCGTTGCTGCGGGCGATTTCGCGGCCGTTAAGGAAGAGGGTAAAACGGTTGTCGCAGAGGACTTTGAGGTCGCAGCCTTTGCCGACGCCGAAGCCGGCGTTGCTCCAGACAGTCTTGAACCAGACGTTTTTCGCCGCCTTGGGCGCCCACATCCATTTGCCGGTGTAACCGCCGGGATAACTCCAGGGGCGGGCGCTTTCGGTTTTCAACTCGATCGGCAAAAGATCCGTGACGGGCTTGCCGTCCGGCTTGATCCGAATTCCCGTTAGCTCGGTCTCCACCGGCAGCGGGATGGAGCGGGCATGCATTTTCCCCCAGGTGTTGCCATCGACGGCTGCGGCGGGATTCCACGAGGAGTCATCGAAGGCGGGAGCGGTCCAGTCGCCGGGGCTGAGACGGCCGTCGATGACATCGGGGATGGAACTCCATGCGCCGGGTGACGGCCGGTATTCGGTGTCCGCACTGCAACGCCATGACTTGTCACTGCGGAGGATTTCCCGGCCATCGGCTTCGAGGATGGCGGTCAGGCCCGGCGCGTGTTTCATGATCCGTCCGTTGGTGGCCGGGTAGTGGTGGACGAGCACGACGAGCGTGTTCGCTCCGTCGCGGAGATGCTGGGCGATGTCGAGCGTGTCGAACTCCGGGCGCTTCGGATTGAAACGGCAGGGTCCGCGGAGGACGTGCCTGCCATTCACCCACAGCATGTAGCGGGAGTCTGCGAAGAGATGGAGTGGCGCGGACGCTGGCTTCCCCGCGAGATCGAAGCCCTTGCGGAAGGCGACGTAGGCTTGTGTTCCCGCAGGGACGGCCGGCGACCAGATCATGGAGGATTGCAAGTGCGAGGCGGTTGTCTCCGCATTCATGGATCCGATGGAGAAAGATGACAACATGATGATGGCAGCAAAAAAACGCGCGCATGGCGCGGACGGAGCAAAGCTGAACGAAGTGTGGAGCATGATGGCCCGCAGAGCTTGGGCAATACCGGGTTTTGATGCCAATGAAAACGCACGGAGCACCATCGCGAGGTCGGAGGCCGTTCCCTGTCTAGGGTTTTGCCTCCACTTGGATTTCCTCACTCAGCAACCAGCGCAGCGCCTTTTCCTGCACCGATGGCGGGGGCATTTGATGCCCGCCTTCGAAGGCGTGGACACTGACGATGGAGCCGGTCTTCTGAAGACAGGCGGTGTCCGGATCGACATACTGGTTGGCGGCGGCGTCCTTGTCACCATTGACCATGGCCACCCGCATGCGGGGGTAGGGAAGATTGTAGTAACTCTTGCCGCCGAGCCACCCGCCGCCGGCGAGGATTCCCGCCCACGGGCGGGGGATCTGCGCGGAGTAATGATAGGCACGCCATGCGCCTCCGGACATGCCGCCCATGAACATCCGGTTTTCATCGTGGGGGACGGTGGCTTCGATCTGTGGAAGCAATTCCGTGAAACATTCGAGCATTTCGGCCTCTTTCGCCGGGTTATTGGCGGTGTTCCGGAAGTAATCGAGCGACACCACGGTGATTCCGACCGTCGCGGCGGCCTGGATGTATTTGTAGATTCCCCGCCGCCCGTTTCCGCCGGGATGAAAGACGATGAGCATGGGGAGCTTCTTTTCCACCGCCTGGACGGGAGGATGATAGACCGCGTAGTCGGTTGTGAATTTCCCGGTCCCGGCATGTTCGGTGACTGTTCCGCCGATCTTGGCCAGCAGGGCCCGCGCCTCCTCGTCCTGCTCGACCCATTGCAGAATCCACGCGCGGTCGATGGTGGAAAATTCATGCTCCTCCAGGCGGATCTCCGTTTGATCGGGCAGCCTCAGGGTCACGAGTTTCTTCGGCTCGTCGTAGGCAAGGATCTCAGCCTGCTGTTTTTTCCCGGACGCCAGGGTCCAGTCGCGCATCTGGTCGTTTGCATTCGCGAGCGTCAGTAGGCCGCAGAGCGCGAGGGGAATGAGAAGGTTTTTCATGAGGACGCGGTAGTCATGCAGAAGCATCAACACCTGGCGCAAGCTGGCAAGTCGATAGGACTCCAGCCCGACATCCCGCTTGAACAGCGGATTCCGGACGACTCCTCGAAAAAACCGCGTGAAATGCTGCGTTACGGCGGTAAACCTACCGGGGGAGATAAGGTTTTTCCGGGATTGCGGTGATTAGCTTTGCTTTTGAGGACGAATTTTGACATTTCGCCCGTAGAAAGTTATTAAGGTTTCCGTATAATCGGAACGACTAAGGGACTTTTCACTTTGCCAATGCCACGCGAGAAACTCCAAATCATCCGGCTTACCTGGAAGCGCCTGCGAGGCGCTTTGCGGATGTTGGTGCGTTCGGAGCAGGGGCCGAAGGCGGTGGTGTTCGCGGTGACACTGATGTTCCTGATGGTCGCACTCAACGGCTTGAACGTGTTGAACAGCTTCGTGGGCCGGTATTTCATGTCGGCGATCGAGAACCGGGACATGCCGGTTTTCCAACAGCAGACTCTCTATTACATCGGGGTGTTCGTCGCATCGACGGTGGTGCTGGTCTTCTACCGGTTTACGGAAGAACGGTTGGGGATTTTATGGCGCGAGCAGCTGACCCGGCGGCTGACGGAAGCGTATTTGAACGACCGCACCTACTACCGCCTCGACTCGGCGACGGGGGTGGCGAATCCGGACCAGCGGATCTCCGACGACGTCCGCGCGTTCACGACCACGACGCTTTCCTTCATCCTGTTGATCGTAAATGGCACGATGACCGCGATTTCGTTTTCGGGGGTGTTGTGGACGATCAGTCCCCTGCTGTTCGGAGTCGCGGTGGCCTACGCCGCATGCGGATCGGTACTGACGATCTATCTGGGCAAACCGCTGATCCGGCTGAATTACAACCAACTCGACATGGAGGCGAATTTCCGCTCGGACCTGATCCATGTGCGGGAGAATTCCGAGTCCATCGCGCTGGCCCACCGCGAGGGACGCTTCAAGGCCCGCCTGAACAAGCGCCTGGACGCCCTAACCGGCAATTTCCGCCGCCTGATCCGCATCAACCGCAATCTCGGGTTCTTCACGAACAGTTATAACTATTTCATCCAGATCATCCCGGCGCTGATCATCGCGCCCATGTTCATG
>JBIHZT010000004.1:0-21869 GCA_044240265.1 Luteolibacter sp.
AGATGGTTGGGATGATGGATTCGTTCGGAACTGCGGATCGGCGCGGGAAACCGGAAACGATCACGGACGGGAGCCGCCGACGAACGACGACACTCTGGCGAGCGGATTTCCGGGAAGAGACACGGCTGGGTTATCGGGGGTTTGATCGACCGCTCCGATCCATCATGGATCAAAACGATTTCGAAGACACTGACGCCGGAAAACCGATCCGTCCACGGCGCGGAAGGGTGCTTTAAATAACCCCCGAATGGGGGACCCCCGCGCCCCCCATAAGAGAAATGGACAGCGTGGACTTCGCGTCGATAGCTTCTCGACGTTGTGCGGACCTCAACCCCGGGTGTCGCCACCCGCCCCGCCACACGGCGGGCTGTGCCGAAAAAACCTCTGGATTTCTCACGCTCTTCTCGTCAACCGCCCGCCGGTCGCCATTACTTCCACTCCGTCATGCCACTCATCGATCATTTCCCGACACTTCGAAACACCGCGCTCAAGCTGGGCGTCCTGCTCCTGCCCGCCACCGCCACCGCCGCCTCACCTGCATGGCTGACGGCGCATGACGCCGAGATCCAACAGCTCGTCGGGAAAATGACCCTCGCGGAAAAGGCCGGCCAGATGACCCAGCCGGACCTCGGCGCCATCAAGGATTTCAACGACGTCACCACCCTCTTCCTCGGCTCCGTGCTCAGCGGCGGCGGCTCGGACCCGAAAAACGGCAACACCCTCACCGACTGGTCCGCCACCTATCAGGACTGCCAGCGGCGCGCGCTGGAAACCCGCCTCGCCATCCCCCTGCTCTACGGTGTGGACGCCGTCCACGGCCATAACAACGTGCTCGGCGCGGTCGTTTTCCCCCACAACATCGGCCTCGGCTGCTCGCGCGATCCGGAGATCGTGGAACAAGCCTCGCGCATCACCGCCCGCGAGGTTCGCGCCACCGGCATCCAGTGGACCTTCGCCCCGTGCGTGACCGTCCCGCGGGACATCCGTTGGGGGCGCGCCTACGAGGGCTTTTCCGAAGATCCCGCCCTGGTCGCCAGCCTGGGAGCCGCCGCGGTGCGGGGCTTGCAGGGCACCGATCTGTCAGACAGGGCTTCGGTCGTCGGCTGCGCGAAACATTTCATCGGCGACGGCGGCACCACCTACGGCACCGCCAGCCAGGACGGCTGGCTCGACCAGGGCGACACCCGCCTCGACGAAGCCACCCTGCGCGCCGTCCACATGGCCGGCTACCCGCCGGCGATCGACGCGGGCGTAGCCACCATCATGCCGTCTTACAGCAGCTGGAACGGCGTGAAATGCTCGGGCAGCAAGTATTTGCTGACGGACGTCCTGAAAAAGGAGCTTGGCTTCGAGGGCTTCCTCATTTCCGACTACAACGCGATCGACCAGCTCGTGCCCCCCGCCAAGGATGCGGCCGCCGTGGCCAGTAATAACGCCGCCGGCCAGGTCACCCCGGCGGATTACAAGAAGTGCATCGAGATTTCCATCAACGCCGGCATGGACATGGTCATGGTCACCGACCGCTACCGGGAGTTCATCACCTCGCTGCAGGAACTCGTCGTCGAGGGAAAAATCCCGATGACCCGCATCGACGACGCCGTCACCCGCATCCTCCGCGTGAAGTTGGCCAGCGGCCTGCTGAAACCCGACGCCAAGCTCATGCCGGACGCGGAATTGCAAAAACACTTCGGCTCCGGGGAACACCGCGCCGTGGCCCGCAAGGCGGCCGCCGGATCGCTCGTGCTCCTGAAAAACAACGGGCAACTGCTGCCACTCTCCACCTCCACCCGCCGCATCCACGTCGCCGGACGCGGCGCGGACGATCTTGGCATGCAGTGCGGCGGCTGGACCATCGACTGGCAGGGCAAGACCGGAAAAGTCACCCCCGGCGGCACCACCATTCTCGCAGCCATCAAAAAATCCGTCAGCCCCAAGACCAAGGTCACTTTCTCCAAAGACGGCTCCGGTGCCACTGGCGCGGATGTCGCCATCGTGGTGGTCGGCGAGGAACCCTACGCCGAGATGAAAGGTGACCGCGCGGATCTGTCATTATCCAAAGAAGACGCTGCCACCGTCGCGAAACTCAAGGCCACCGGGATCAAAGTGCTGGTCGTAGTCCTGTCAGGCAGACCGTTGATTCTGGGAGAAGCGGCGGACCAGGCGGACGCGCTGGTCGCCGCCTGGCTGCCCGGCACCGAAGGCGCGGGTGTCACGGATGTGCTTTTCGGCAACGCTGCATTCAAGGGCAAGCTGTCGTTCTCATGGCCGCGGTCCATGGATCAAATCCCGGTCGGCAGTGTCCCGTCCGGAGAGATCTTGTTTCCGCTGGGCTTCGGACTGGAACGTTGATCGAATCCCGCCGGTATGACCACCATCCTCCGCACCGTCCTCGCCTCGCTCTCAGTTCTGGCAGGAATCGGACGCTCGTCCGCCACCGACCTGCCGCCCGGCGGGATTGAAATCAGCGATCCCGCGAAACTCACCGCCTACGCCGCCAAAGACACCGGAACCGCGGAAAAAATCCAACCGCAAGGCTGGCGCATCCACGTCACCCAGACCACTCCCGGGAAACCCTTCCTCGCCCAGTGCGCCATGGCCTGTCCCGGCGGAGCCCTAGGCAAGGGCGACAAGGTGCTTGCAATCATCAAGGCCCGCGTCACCTCCGGCGCTCCGGGCGCGCTCGACGCCAAGCTCCAACTGGCAGCCGCCCCTTACACCGAGGCCTGCCGCAGCACGGGCATCAAACTGTCCTCGGAATGGACCGATTTCCCGCTCCTCTTCATTGTGGAAAACCCCATTCCCGAGGGCAAGGCCAGCCTCACCCTGCTTTTCGCGCAAGCGGTGCAAACCGTCGAGATCGCCGGCATCCGCGTGGTCCGCTACGCGCCGGAGACCGATACTTCCCGGTTCCCGAGAATCCGCCACACCTACGCCGGACGCGAGCCGGACGCCCCGTGGCGCAAGGCCGCGCTGGATCGCATCGAAAAAATCCGCAAGGCGGACTGCACGCTCAAGCTCACCGGCCCGGATGGAAAACCGCTCGCGAACCAGCCGGTGAAACTCACCCTCCGCCGCCACGAGTTCGGCTTCGGCTCCGCCACCCCGGCCTCCTTCTACCTTGCCGACACCGAGGACGCCAAGCGCTTCCGCGACGTCATCGACCGGCTTTTCAGCATCGTCGTTTTCGAAAACGACCTGAAGGATTTCTGGTGGGGCAAGAACACTCCGCCCCACGAACGGGCGTCCCGCCAGAAGGAAACCGACGCCGCCTTCAAGTGGCTCGGCGAGCGCCGCATCGCCATCCGCGGCCACTATCTAATGCAGGTCGCCATCCAGGGAAATCTGGAGAAAATGGACGACTCCGCCGTCCGCAGCCATTTCCTCGACACCGCCCGCCGCCGCATCGAGTACGCCGGTGACCGCGTCTGCGAGTGGGACGCCATCAACCACCCCATCGCCTGGTCCGGCGCCAAGCTGTTCAGCAAGCGCCCCGGCATGGAACATCTCGACCGCGAGGTGCTCGCCTACGCCCGCACCCTCACCAAGCTCCCGCTTTGGGTCAATGAGGACCAACTCTTCCGCCCCGGCCCGCAGTCCGACGACACCTGGACCTACCTCCGCGACCTCAAGGAAGCGGGCATCAAAATCGATGGAATCGGCAACCAAGCGCACATCCACGAGAGCTACCTCCCCACCCCCGAACACGTGCTCGCCGTCACCGACCGCTTCGCCGAGGTCGCTCCCCGCCAGGCCATCACCGAGTTCGACGTCGTGACCGTGGCCGATGAAGAACTCGCCGCCGACTACACCCGCGACCTGATGATCGCCTGTTTCAGCCACCCGGCTTACACGAGTTTCCTGTTATGGGGATTCTGGGAAGGCAGCCATTGGATTCCGGAGTCCGCCTCCTGGAACAAGGACTGGTCCATCAAAAAACGCGGCGAAGTCCTCGAAGAATGGCTTGGAAAACGCTGGCGCACCGAGGTCACCCTCACCACCGACGCCAACGGAACCGTCCAATGGCGCGGATTTCCCGGCTGGTATGAAGTGAGCCCTGAAAACGCCCCACAAACCGCCGTGATGGGCAACCTCACCCACGCGAATCCCTCGACCACCGTCTCGCTGCCCGCCGACCGCTAACCGGCCGGACGGCAGATATGCGCTTTTCCCCAGAAAGGATGCGCGATTTCAACAGGTAATGATTCCACTTGTGATCATGCCTGTCATCCCAAACCCAGCCTTAGCCGGTCGCCTGGTCCTTCCGTGCGCCTTGCTCGCCTGCGGACCACTCCAGGCGACCGTCGTCCCTAACGCACTTTTCTCCTCTCATGCCGTTCTCCAGCGCGAGGTGGAGCTCCCCGTCTGGGGCACTGCCGCCGACGGGGAGAAAATCACCGTCCGGATTGCCGGCCAGACCGCCACCACCACCGCCCGCGACGGCAAATGGCAGGTGCGCCTCAAACCGATGAAAGCGAGCGCCACCCCGCAAAACCTCACGATCACCGGCACCAACACCATCACGCTCGAAGACATTCTCATCGGCGACGTCTGGCTCTGCGGCGGCCAGTCGAACATGGAATGGTCACTCGCCAAATCCGCGGATGGCAAGGCTGTCGCCGCGAAGGTCAGCGAGCCCGACATCCGCCTCTTCCGGGTTCCCAAGGGATCCGCCGCCGAGCCCGCCACTTCGCTGAATGGCGCATGGACTCCGTGCGACGCCCGCAACGCCGCCTATTTCTCCGCCGTCGGCTACTACTTCGGGCGCGATCTCCATCAGGCACTTGGCGTGCCCGTCGGCCTCATCGGTTCCTACGTCGGCGGCACCCCGGCCGAATCATGGACCAGTCGGAAGGCAATGACCGCGCATCCCGATCTCAAGGGCATCGTCGAGAGCCAGCAACGCGCGGAACAAGCCTACGACCCGGTCAAGGCCCAGGCCAACCATCAGGCGGCGATGCTGAAATACCAACAAGCGGCGGACGCCGCAAAGGCTGCGGGCAAACCCGCTCCCAAACCTCCCCAACCCGCCGCAAACCCAAAGGGCAGAGGCCCCTCCTCCCTCTATAACGCGATGATCGCCCCGCTCCAGCCCTACGCCATCCGCGGCGTCATCTGGTATCAGGGCGAGTCCAACCGCGGCAACGTCGCCCGCTACGCCAAACTCTTCCCCGCCCTCATCGCCGACTGGCGCGCCGCATGGCAGCAGCCGGACCTGCCGTTTCTCTTTGTCCAGCTCGCCCCCTACGGCGCGATCCCGCCCGAACTCCGCGAGGTGCAGACCAACGTCTGGAAAAACACCCCTCACACCGGCATGGCCGTCATCACCGACCACGGCTCCGCCAGCAACATCCACCCTCCCGCCAAGGATCCCGTCGGCAGGCGTCTCGCCCTCGCCGCCCGCGCCGTCGCCTACGGGGAGAAAATCACCTCGTCCGGCCCGGTTTACGAATCCATGAAAATTCACGGATCCAAGGCCGTCATCCGCTTTACCAGCACCGACACCGGCCTGAGAGATGAAGCGGACCTCAAGGGCTTTACCATCGCCGGACCCGACGGCAAATTCGTCCCGGCCGTGGCGGTCGTCGCGGGCGATACCGTCGAGGTTTCCAGTCCTTCGGTCAGCCAGCCCGCCGCAGTCCGCTTCGGTTGGGCCAATGTGCCTGAGGTGAATCTCTTCAACCGCGAAGGTCTGCCCGCCGTCCCCTTCCGAACCGACCCGCCAAAGCCCCCTCACACCGATCCATGAAACCACTCCTCGCACTTCTCTTCGCCCTCTCGCCCATCCTCCACGCACAGGACCTCGATCTCGATTCACGCGTCAAACCGCTCCCCGCCGCCAACCGCTTCGCCGTCCCCGGCTACTTCGTCTGGTGCGGCGCTCCCGTCAAAGGCCCCGACGGGAAATACCACCTCTTCTACTCCCGCTGGCCCGTCAACGTCGGCTTCGCCCCCGGTTGGGCGCTCCATTCGGAAATCGCCTACGCCGTTTCCGACAAACCCGCCGGTCCCTATCAACACGTGAATGTCGCCCTCCCCGCACGCGGCCTCAATCCCTCCACCGGCAAAAAATTCTGGGACGGCGACGTCACCCACAACGCCAACGCCTTTTTCCATCACGGAAAATACTACCTCTACTACATGGGCAACCACGGCGACGGTAAAAACTACCCGATGCACCGCAACCACCAACGCATCGGCGTCGCCATCGCCACCAACCCCGCCGGTCCGTGGAAACGCCTCGATCAACCGATCGTCGATATCGCCGATGATAAAAAATCCTTCGATTCCCTCTGCGTCACCAATCCCGCCGCCTGCATGCGTCCGGACGGCGGCGTCGTCCTCGTTTACAAGGCCGTGCAATACATCGAGGGCAAGGAAATGGGTGGCAACGTCCGTTACGGCGCCGCACTCGCAGACAAGCCTGAGGGACCCTACATCAAGACACCCGGAAAAATCTTCGAGGCGGAAAAACCCGGCAAACACTGGATGGTCGCCGAGGATCCGTTCATCTGGTTCAGCAAAAAATACGGCAACCGCTACTACGCCGCCACCCGCGACGTCGTCGGCACCTTCACCGGTTCCTCCGGCGGCATCTGCCTGTTCCAATCCGACGACGGCCTGAATTGGAAACCCGCGCCAAATCCCAAGATTCTCGCAAGTACCTTCGCCCTCGAAGGCGGCGGTAAAAGCAACTCCAACATCGAGCGCCCCGCCCTGCTCATCGAGGGCGACGAACCCACCTATCTCTTCGGTGCCACCGACGGTTATAAAAAGGGCGGCAAGATCAGCACCAACGTCCAGATTCCACTAATTCCATAGGTCCTATACGACCTATAAGTCCTATTTCGAAATCCCATGAAACTCGTCCTTCTATCACTCTTCGTCCTCACCCACATCTCTTTCGCGGACCAAGCCGCGGACTCCCAGGCCGCCGCGCTCGACCAATCCTCGCAAAAACCCGTAAGTTCCAACAAACATCCGGACGCCCAGTGGTTTCCCGATGCCGGACTCGGACTCTTCATCCACTGGGGCCTCGCCTCCGTCGGAGCCACCGGCGACCTCTCGTGGGGCATGCTCGCCAACAAACCGTGGAAGGACCAGACCGTCACGCCTAACACCTACTACGGCTGGGCCAGGCAATGGAAGCCGGACAAGATGGACTACGACACCCAACTCGCCCAAGCCAAGGCCGCCGGATTCACCTATGCCGTCATGGTCACCAAGCACCACGACGGCTTCACGCTCTGGCCCACAAACCACGGCGACCTTGGCACCAAACAATTCCTCGGCAGCCGCGATTTCGTCCAAGAATTCACCGCCGCCTGCCGCAAGCACGGGCTCAAGGTAGGGCTCTACTATTCCCCGCCCGACTGGTGGTTCGACCGCGAATACAAGTCCTTCGCCATGCGCGGCCCCGCGCTCGACATGGATCACAAGCCGGTCACCCTTCCGAAGAGACCCGCCGATCACGACACGAAACGCAAGGCCCTCGTCACCGGCCAGGTCACCGAACTGCTTTCCAACTACGGCAAGATCGACCTCATCTGGTTCGATGGCGGCCACGGAGAAATCCCCAACACCGAAGTCCGCCGCCTCCAACCCGGCATCGTCATCAACCGCCGCAACGGCGGTGGCGGAGACTATGGCGACTCCGAAGGGAAACTCCCGGACAAGCGGTTCAAAGGCTGGTTCGAGACCTGTGAAACCAACTGGCCCGCCGGCAAGTGGTCATACTCCGAGGACTGGGGCTGGGACACCGCGCCCGAGGTCATCGAAAAACTCGTCCGCCTCCGCGCGTGGGGCGGCAACCTGCTGGCCAATGTCGGCCCCAAGGGCGATGGCAGCATTCCCGCTCCAGCCCTAACCGCCTGGAAGGAAATGGGAGACTGGATGGCACACAACCGCGAGTCCGTCATCGGCGCCGGTCCCGGCCCGTTTCCGGAATCCGCCAATGTCCCGGTCACCACCGGCAAGGGAATCGCCTACCTGCACTTTCTCCCTTCATTCAAAGCCGAAGCGGTCTGGAAAAACGCCCCGAAATTCACCAAAGCGACCCTGTTGCGCAACGGTGAAGCGATTCCGATGATTTATCAGAACGGAGAACTGCGTATCTCAATCCCGGACGCACTACGCACCGCAAACGTGGATGTTTTAAAACTCGAATGACGGCCTCTCCGAAGCCTTGCCATCTGAAAATCCGCCGAACGCTCCACCTTTCGTGGACCGCGTGTTTATTATCCGTGACCTGTCACATCCCTGCGCGGGCGGCGGACAAGCCGGAATACAACAAGCACATCCGGCCGATCCTTTCCGACAAGTGCTTCCAGTGCCACGGTCCGGACTCCGCCAAACGCGAGGGTGACCTGCGCCTCGACGTCCGCGAGGACGCGGTGAAGGCGAAGGCCATCGTCCCCGGTGACCCCAAGGCCAGCGAATTGATCGCACGCATTCACGAGAAGGACCCGGACGAAGTGATGCCGCCACCGGAATCACCCCGCCAGCTAACGAACACCGATCGCGAAATCCTTGCCCGCTGGATAGCGCAGGGCGCGGAATACGAGCCTCACTGGGCGTTTACTCCACTGCCCGCCTCGGTGCCGGTTCCCGCGAAATCGGGTGAAAACGAGATCGACAGCTTCGTCCACGCCCGCCTCGCCGATGAGCAGCTTGCCCCCACGCCGCCCGCCTCGCCCGAGCGCTGGCTGCGCCGCGCCGCCTTCGATCTCACCGGCCTCCCGCCCTCCCGCGCGGAGCTCGACGCATTCCTTGCAGACAGGTCCCCCGACGCCGGCAGCCGTGCCGTGGACCGCCTGCTAGCCTCACCCCGCTATGGCGAAAAAATGGCGGTCGGCTGGCTTGATGTCGCCCGCTACGCCGATTCATTCGGCTATCAATCCGACATCGACACCCACGCCTGGCCCTACCGCGACTGGGTGGTCAAGGCGCTCAATGACAACCTGCCGTGGGACCAGTTCATCACCTGGCAGACCGCCGGCGACCTGTTGGAAAACCCGACCCGCGAACAAATCACCGCCACCGCCTTCAACCGCCTGCACCGCAAGACCCAGGAAGGCGGCAGCGTGGAGGCGGAGTTCCGGCAGGAAGGAATTTCCGACCGGGTCCACACCTTCGGCACCGCTTTCCTAGCCCTAACCTTCGAGTGCACCCGCTGTCACGATCACAAATACGATCCTCTAACAATGAAGGACTATTACTCGCTGGGCGCGTTCTTCAACTCCATCGACGAGTGGGGACTGCTCCACGGCGTGGGCTCCATCCAACCCAACCCCTCCCAACTCCTCACGACTCCCGAACAGGATCAGACCATCGCCAATCAAACCGCCGCCATCGCAGGACTGGAAAATTCCCTCGCCGCGAAAACCCGGGAACGCGAACCGGAATTCCAAGCCTGGCTTGCCAAGCCGGCCGCCGCCTTCGCCGACCTCAGCGGTTCCTACGATCTCGACGCCTCCGAGAAAGACGGCTTCACCAATGTCGCGGATTCCAAGCGCCCGGCGAAATCGGATCCCAAAAACACCCTCGTCCCCGGCTCCCGCGGCCAGGCGCTTTCCTTCACCGGCGACGATCCGCTGGACCTCGGAAAACACGGCATCGACAACCAGGAGGACCCCATGTCCATGACCTTCTGGCTCAAGCCCGGCATCCACGCGCCAAGGCAGATCATCTTTCATAACAGCGCCGGCTACGATCCCGGCTACAACGGCTTCGAACTCCTCATCGAAGACGGACGCCTCCGCTGGATGATCGCCCGCGAGTGGCCCGGCAACTGCATCGCCATCCGCGGCAAGGATGTCGTTCCCGCCCAGGCATGGACCCACGTCGTCGTGACCTACGACGGCTCATCCCGGGCTAACGGATTGAAAATCTTCCTTAACGGCAGCGAAGCTCCCGTCGAAATCGTCCGCGACCAGCTAACGAAAAATTCCGGCGGAGGCACCGGCTTCAGCTTCGGCGAGCGCGTCCGCGATTCCGGCCTGCGCGGCGGCGCGGTCGATGACATCCGCCTCTTCACCCGCGCGGTGAGCGGGCTGGAAGTCACGGCGTTGCACGAAAACAAAACGCCGCAAGAACTGGTAGAACCGGCTCCGCGCGACACCATCGGCCTGACCAAGCTGAGAGATTACTATTTCTCCGCCGTCGATCCCGAGCTCCGCAAGCACTCAGCCGAACTCAGGAAACTCCGTGCCGACCTCCGCAAGACCATGGACGGCGTGCGCGAGCTGCCGGTGATGAAGGAAATGGCCGAGCCCCGCCCGGCACGCATTCTGGCCCGCGGCGAATACAGCCACCCGGAAGGCGATCCGCTGCCACGCGTCACACCCGCCGCATTGCCGCCGCTCCCCGCCGACCAGCCGCGCAACCGCCTCGGCCTCGCCCGCTGGCTAACAGCCCCGAATCACCCGCTCACCGCGCGGGTCCAGGTGAACCGGATGTGGCAGCACTTCTTCGGCCGCGGCATCGTGGCCACCGCCGATAATTTCGGCTCCCAGGGCTCTCTTCCATCCCACCCGGAGCTGCTGGACTGGCTCGCCCGGGATTTCGTGAACCACGGCTGGGACATGAAACGCCTCTGCCGCCAGATCGTGCTCAGCGCCACTTACAGCCAGGATTCGAAAATGTCCGCCGCACTCCGTCAGAAGGATCCGGAAAACATCCTGCTCGCCCGCGGCCCGGCCAAGCGCCTGTCCGGCGAGGAACTCCGCGACAACGCGCTCGCCCTATCCGGCCTGCTCCACCCGGAAATCGGCGGACCACCCGCCAAGCCCTATCTGCCGGATTCCGCCGCATGGAAGGTACTCAACAGCTTCCTGCCGGAATACAAACGCGACGCCGCTCCCGGCATCTATCGCCGCAGCCTCTACACCTTCTGGCGCCGCACCGCCCCACCACCGGGCATGCTAGCCTTCGATGTGCCCGGCCGTGACGTCTGCTCGGTCGGCCGCCAGCGCACCAACACCCCGCTGCAACCGCTCGTCATGCTCAATGACCCGCAGTTCGTCGAAGCCTCGCGCGGTTTTGCCATCCGCATGCTGCGCGACGGCGGGCCGGATCTAGCAGCCCGAACCCGCTGGCTGTTCCGCGAAACCCTCGGGCGCGATCCCTCGGAACAGGAAATCCGCCTGCTCGGCGAGCTCCACTCCGAACAATTCGAGATTTTCCAACAAGCCCCCGACAGGGCCGCCGCCTTCCTCAAGGTTGGCGATCTCGCAGCTCCCGCCGACCTCCCACCTGTGGAACTCGCCGCCGCCACCGTGCTTGCCAACGCCGTGCTGAATCTCGATGAAGCCATCACCCTCCGCTAATTTCATGTCATCGGAACTCGACCCGCTCTTCGTCACCCGCCGCCACTTCTTCTCCAAGCTGTCCGGCGGCCTCGGCGGACTTGCGCTCGGCTCCTTGCTCTCCAACAAAGTTTCCGCTGCCAGCATCCCCACATTCGCCCCCAAGGCGAAGCGTGTCATCTATCTGTTCATGAGCGGTGGCCCGGCCCAGCACGACCTGTTTGACGACAAGCCGCTGCTCCGCGACCGCAATGGCGAACCACTGCCGGATTCCGTCCGCGCCGGCCAGCGCCTCACCGGCATGAGCGGAAACCAGTCCATCCTCCCGCTCGCCGGATCCCATTTCAAATTCTCCCCGTACGGAAAAAACGGCACCCAGCTCAGCGAACTCCTGCCCCACACCGGCCGCGTCATCGACGATCTCTGCCTCATCCGCTCGATGTTCACCGAGGCGATCAACCACGATCCGGCGATGACGTTTTTCCAAACCGGCTCACAGATCGCCGGCCGCCCGAGCATCGGCTCTTGGATTCACTACGGCCTCGGCAGCACCAATGAAAACCTGCCGGCCTTCGTCGTGTTAGTCACCAAGAAGCCGACAGACCAACCGCTCTACGCCCGCCTCTGGGGCAGCGGCTTCCTCGATTCGCGCTATCAGGGAGTGCGCTTCTCCTCCGGCAAGGAAGCGGTTTTCTACCTCACCAATCCGGACGGCATCTGCGGCACCGGTCGCCGCGCGCTGCTCGACAAACTCGCCGGACTCAACCGCCTTTCCTACGAAAACGAACTCGACCCGGAGATCGAATCGCGCATCGCCCAGTATGAAATGGCCTATCGGATGCAGACCAGCGTCCCGGAAGCCACCGCCATCGACAACGAGCCGAAATCCGTCACCGACCTCTACGGCCCGGACGTGAACCAACCCGGCACCTTCGCCGCGAACTGCCTGCAGGCCCGCCGCATGGCCGAGCGCGGCGTGCGTTTCATCCAGCTCTATCACCCCGGCTGGGACAGCCACTCCAAGCTTCCCCAGGGCCTGCCCAAGCTCGCCAGGGAAGTGGACCAGCCCTGCGCCGGACTCATCACCGACCTCAAACAACGCGGCATGCTCGAAGACACACTCGTCATCTGCGGCGGCGAGTTCGGACGCACCGCCTATTCCCAGGGCGTCCTAACGAAGAAAACCTACGGCCGCGACCATCACCCGCGCTGTTTCTCCATGTGGATGGCCGGCGGCGGCGTGAAGCCCGGCATCGTCCACGGCGCCACAGACGATTTCGGCTACAACATTGCCGAAAATCCAGTACATGTCCACGATCTCCACGCCACCATCCTCCACCTGATGGGCATCGACCACACCAAACTGACCCATTTCCACCAGGGCCGCCATTTCCGCCTCACCGACGTGGCGGGCAAGGTGGTCAAGGACATCCTCACCTGACTCGCATGAAAAAAATACTAATACACCTCTCCTTCGTCTTCTCCATGCTCGCCGCGCGCGCGGATTATGATTTCTCGAAGATGATCCAGCCGGTTCCTCTCACTGCGAAATTCGAGGACCCCGGCTTCATCGTCTGGTGCGGCACCATGCTTCGCGACGAGCAGGGGAAATGCCACCTCTTCTACTCGCGCTGGCCGCGCGCCCTCGGTCATTACGCCTGGGTCAGCCACTCGGAAGTCGCCCACGCCGTCGCCGACAACCCGCTCGGCCCCTACAAATTCGTCGGTGTCGCCCTCCCGGAACGCGGCGCGGACAAATGGGACGGACTCTGCACCCACAACCCCACCGTGATGAAGTTCGGCTCGAAGTACTACCTCTACTACATGGGCAACACCGGTGACCGAATAAAAACAAAATACCTCAACTGGACGCACCGGAACAACCAGCGCATCGGCGTGGCCGTGGCGGACAGCCCTAACGGCCCGTGGACCCGCTCGGACCAGCCGCTCATCAATACCACACCGGGATTTCATGACGCGCTCTGCAACGCCAACCCATCTGTCACCCGCAGCCCGGACGGCGGCTACCTGATGGTTTACAAGGCGGTCGGCGACAAGGGGAAGGCACCCTTCGGCGGCCCGGTCGTTCATGTCGTCGCCACCAGCGACAGCCCGACCGGCCCGTTCAAAAAACATCCGGTTCCGGTGTTCACCAAAGCCGGCGACACCTTCGCTGCGGAAGACCCTTACATCTGGCGCGGCAAGGACCGCTACTGGGCCGTCGTCAAGGACTTCAAAGGCGGATTCACCGGCAAGGGCACCTCGCTCGCCCTCTTCGAATCCGATAACGGCATCAACTGGAAACCATCCGCAAATCCGCTCGTCTCCACCCTCAATCTCGCGTGGGCGGATGGAACAACTACCAAACTCCTCAAGCTTGAACGCCCGCAGATCTATTTTGAAAACGGCGAACCCGCCGTCCTCTTCTGCGCCGCCGCCCTGCCCGGAAAACTGGACGACAGTTTCAACGTGCAGATCCCGCTCAAGGCCACTTCCAGCCAACCATGAGACTCTCCGGCAGCTTCGACATTTCCGTGCCAGAGCTCCCGGTTTCTCCTGGGATGAAAGTTGCCACATCGACCTGTCGAACCCTCCGCATTCTGGCCATCCTGCTAGTAGGATCGTCGGCGCTGCTTGCCGAGCCACAAAACTCCAAGGTCGCCCCGACGCCATCGGTGGACACCCTCCTGCCGGCCTCGTCCTCGGCATCGGAACGCTGCCGATCCTATCTGGCCTTCGCCGGGCGCGAGAGCCTTGCCAGCCCCATCAGGAAAATCGACAACAAGGCTGCCCTTCGTTTACCGGGAATGCTCGCATCCATCGTCGATGTGAAGGAAGCCGGCGACCCGCGCCTCAGCCGGTTTCTGACCGAGACCTCCCGAATCCTCAAAGGTTTGCAAGAGGGCGGCAGCCGCCTCGGCCCGTTTGAAATTTATTTCCCCATCGCCAACCATGTCGCCGCCAAACACATCCTTGGCAGCATCCTCACCTCGCACCCGGCCTATCAGGCATACGAAAGTGCGGTCTTCGAGCACCAGTGCCGCTGGGCGGATTACAAATCCAACGGCTCCGATTCGCCAAAGAGCCCGATCCGGGAAGCCAAGTCCATCGGTGACGTCTCCGCCAACATCGACAATGGAAATTTCCGACTGCTCGTCACCGCCGCCGGCTACCTCAGCGCACAGGAGTTCCCGAACCTGAAAACCACCTCCAGAAATCCGAAAACCGGGGCCGAAACCATCCTCACACGCGATCAGATCCTCCATGAGATGGATCTCTACATCCGCCGCGTCTATCACTCGATCGCCACCCGCAACATCTCGGAATACGGCTCACAGACCTACCTCGCCATCGACTTCGGCCCCATCCGCATGATCGCGGAATACGCCCATGATCCGGAGCTCAGGCAGATCGCCACGCGCACGCTCGACTGGCTCTACACCAGTCTCGCCGCATCTTCAAATCAAGGGCACTACATCAACTCCGCTGCCCGCTCGAAGGGCGAGTTCCTCGGCACTGGCAGCGGCCTGGGATTCCTGAATTGGCTCGCCTTCGACACCGGGAAACCCGCCAAGGGAACCAACACCCCGTTCTGCATCTACCTAGCCCTGCCCGGCACCTATCAAATTCCTCCTACGATCCGGCCGCATGATTCCTTCCCTTTCGTAAAGCGTGAGAAAATCGGCGAGGGAAACAATTTCGTCACCGTTTACACCTATCAGAGCAGATCCTTCGGCATGACCAGTTCCATCGAAAACCGCAACCCCGCAGGCCGCGACAAGCCGACATGGGATCGCGACGGATTCTACAAGGAAGCCGGCCGCCATAAGCTCAACTGGCTCGGTGATAAAAGCGGCGGTTTCAGCCCGCAATGGCAGAACTCCGCCCAACCCTACGCCGGCCGCCGCAATCAACCTAACGCCCGCTACTACGGCACCAATCCGTGGTCCAGCGTGCTCCAGCACCGCGGCACCCAGATCGGCCTCGCCGATGTCCGCGAGGGATACCCCTTCAGAAAACTCTACGTATCCTACCCTAATGACGGCTCGATCCTCGAAACGATCCACAAGTCCGACTCCGGTTGGACACTCTGCCACACCGGTCGCGTGATTTTCGCCTTCCGCTCGCTCAAGCCCGCAACCTTGGCGAATGACCCCAAGACCAAGGGCTCCATCACTGACTGGTATGACTATAAGAAAACGGCCTGGATCCTGGAGGCCGTCGAAGCTCCCCGATCCGCCAAAACCAACACCCCGACCGAGATCACCGCCGAGTTGGAAAAAATCCATCGCACCCTGCTCACCGCGAAAACCGAATCCACCCACCTCGACGACGCCGACAAGGAATCGCCCACCCTCACCTACACCTCACCCGTCTCCGGCAGAACCTTGAAACTCGACGCCGCCGTCTATCCGGTCCCCGCCGATGGTGAGGGCGTTCCCATCTCCCAATACCCGCTGCTGGCCACGTATCCGGACGACAAGTCAGCGCTACGCATCCTTCAGGAAAAAGACACACTTCTCTGGCTCGGCCGCTCCGGTAAACCGGACCTGTCCTATCATTTCAAACCTTTGTCAAAATGACGGTCATCCGCTCCACACTGGCCATCTTCACCGGTCTGACGATCGCAGGCACCAGCCTTGCACAAGCTCAGCCCGCCGACTTCGCCACACGCCAACAGAAGGCGGATGCCGAAGCCGCGCGTCTGCTGCCGCTGATGACGCTGGAGGAAAAACTGCTCCAACTCCTCGCCTATCGACCTAACGGCGTTCCACGCCTCGGCATTCCGAATCTTCAAGCCGGTGAGGCGCTCCACGGCGCGGTATCGGATGGCTGCACGAGTTTCCCGCAGTCCATCGCGCTGGGTGCCACCTTCGATCCGGGATTGGTTGAGGAGATCGCAACCGTCATCGCCCGCGAATCCCGCGCGGTGGGCATGACACAGGTCTATGCGCCGATGCTCGCGGTCTCGCGTGACGCGCGCTGGGGCCGGGTCGAGGAAAGCTATGGCGAGGATCCCTTGTTAGTCACACGCATGGGCCTCGCCTACATCCAGGGAGCCCAGGGCAAAGGCGACGCACGATACGGCAGGGAAAAAGTCATCACCACTCCCAAGCACATGCTCGCCGACGGCGAACCCTGGTCCGGCGCGAATGGAGAAGGCTTCGAAACTTCAGAACGCAACCTGCGGGAAATCCACATGCCACCGTTTGAAGCCGCAGTGAAAATCGCCCGCACCGGCTCGATCATGCCGGCCCACCACGCGCTCAACGGCGTGCCCTGCCATTCCAACTCCTGGTTGCTGGAAACCCTCCTGCGCAAGGAATGGGGCTTCGACGGATTTGTCACCTCGGACATGGGCGACATCCCGAAACTCGGCACCGGCGGCGGCTACGGCGGCTACCGCCTTGTCCGTGACGATTACGAGTCCGCCATCGCCAGCCTGAACGCCGGCGTGGACATGGAGCTCGTCGGCAAGCACTACATGGCCGACATCCCCCGCGCCGTGAAAGAAGGCAAGGTTTCCGAAGCCACCGTAAACCGCGCCGCCGAGCGGGTCCTGCGCGCCAAGACCCTGATCCTGGGATTGGGCGAACCTCAACAATCCGATTCCGGTGGAGCCAAAACCACCAACTCCACCATGGACGTGATTGGCAACTATCAGGGCAAGGACGACATCTGGGCGAAGTTGATCGCCGAAGGCAAGTTCAGCACCCCGGAAAGCGGTTGGCAGCCTGACTGGAAGGAAATCGTCAACTCACCGGCCCACGACGCACTCGCCTTGCGCGCCGCCCTGCGGTCGATCGTGCTGTTGAAAAACGACAACAACCTGCTGCCACTCGATGTTTCGGCGACTCGGAAAATTCTCGTCGTCGGCCCGGTCGCCCAAGCCGTGAACCTCGGCGGCTACTCCACCGGCAAGCCGAAGTTCTATGTGAACCTGATGGATGGCTTGAAGGCGGTCGGTGGCGACTCCCTGAACATATCCTATGCCCAGGGATGCGGGATGATGCCCGGGCAGATGTGGGGGTCCGACAAGGAAGAGCCGGAAGCTCCCGAGATGCTCGCGGAACAACGGAAAACCCTTCTAGCAGAAGCTTTGAAAGCCGCGGAGACATCCGACGCCATCATCGCCGTCGTCGGCCACACCCGCCAGCAACTCGGCGAGAATCTCGACCGCGACACGCTGGACCTGCCCGGCGACCAACAAGCGCTGGTCGAGGCCATGCACGCGACCGGCAAGCCGTTGATCGTCATTCTCAACGGAGGCAACGTGCACTCCATCCCGTGGATCCAGGAGCGCGTCCCAGCCATCGTGCAAGCCTTCTATCTCGGCCAGTCCACCGGCACGGCGCTCGCCGACGCATTGTTAGGAAAGATCAATCCCGGCGGAAAGATGCCGCTCACCACTCCTCGCAATGTTGGTCAGTCGCCATGGTATTACAACCACCCGACGCTCACCGGTCCCATCAACTACTACGGGTCAAAAAGCGGCCCGCTCTACCCGTTCGGCCACGGCCTGAGCTACACCACCTTCAACTACCGCGACCTGAAAGTGACGGGAACCATCGGCGCCACCTCAGCCGCGACAGTGAGCGTGAATGTCGAAAACACCGGAAAACGCGCCGGCGACGAGGTGGTCCAACTCTACATCCGCCAGGACCACACATCAGTCACCCGGCCGGTGATGGAGCTGAAGGGCTTCGAGCGGATTCATCTGAACCCCGGCGAGCGGCGGGAGATCGCCTTCACCGTCGGATTCGATCAGGTGAAATTCTGGAAAGACGGCCGCTGGATCTCCGAGGCGGGCAAGGTGAACCTGATGGTCGGCTCATCCTCGGAGGACATCCGCCTGCGTGGGGACGCCACCATCACCACCGCGCTCACCCGGCAGACCAACTAACCAAACACGATGCCCTTCGCCCCAATCCACCTTCTCGTCCTTGCGCTTGCCTGCGGGCATCTGAGCGCCGCACCACCCACCAACGTCATGCTCGACGCGTCGCGCGTCCGCCTGCTCGACGGGTCGTTCAAGCAGCGCCAGGAACTTCATCGCACCGGTCGCCTCGGCGCATTGGAAGTGGACCGCCTGTTGTTTCCCTACCGCGCCGCCGCCGGCTTGCCGCAAGCACCCGGGGTGTTGGGCGGGTACGGCGGCTGGGACGACGGCTTCATCCGCGGCCACATGGCCGGACACTATCCATCAGCCTCATCCCGCATGTTCGCCGCCACCGGCGACGCCTCATTCCGTGACAAGGCGAACGCCCTGGTGGACGGACTGGAAGCCTGCCAGAACCAACTCGGCAGTGGCCACCTCGCGGCGTTTCCCGAAGAGGTCATCGCCAGCTTCGAGGGCAAGGGCGGCGAGAAACATGGAATTCTGGTTCCCTATTACACCATTCACAAGGTGATGGCCGGTCTGCTGGACGCGCATCATTACCTCGGCAACACCAAGGCGCTAGGCATGGCCGGAAAGATGGCGGATTGTTATGCAAAACGAATGGCCGCCCTCACGCCGGAGCAAACCGAAAATCTCCTGCGCACCGACCGCGAACGCAACCCACTCACCGAATTCGGCGGCATGGCCGACGCCCTCACCGATCTCGCACGGGCAAGCGGCCACGACCGCCATCTCAGGCTCGCCCGCATTTTCATCCGCGATTGGTTCACCCAACCGCTCGCCGCCGGAGAAGACCGGCTGGCCAATCTTCATGCAAACACCCATGTCGCCCAAGCAATGGGAATTGCGAATTACGCCAACCTGACCGGTGACTCACAAGCAGCCACCGCTTCGGAAAATTTCTGGAAACTCGTCACCCACACCCGAACCTTCGCGATCGGCGGAAACTCGTTCAAAGAGTGGTTCGACAAGGCGGACGTCGAGGCCGGCCCGTGCGTCGATGAAGGCAGGGTCCTGCCCTACAACACCGCGGAGACCTGCAACTCCCACAACATGCTCAAGCTCACCCGCCGCCTCATCGAACGCGAACCGCAGCCAGATAAGCGCGCCACCTACGTTGATTATTTCGAGCGGGCCCTCTACAACCACATCCTTTCATCCGTGGATCCAACGTCCGGGCGCGTGACCTATTTCCATCCGCTCCACGGCGACTTCAAAACCTATCTGAAAGGCAGCGAATGCTGTGACGGAAGCGGCATCGAGAACACCGGCCGCTACGGCGAAGGTATCTATTTCCGCGATGACCCGTCACTCTCCGTCAACCTCTACATCCCGTCCGTCGTCGATTGGAAGGAAAAGGGCCTCGTCATCCAACAGCAGGGAAACATCCCCTGGCAGGACACCGTCACCTTCACCATCGCGCGGGCGGATAGACCGGTGACCGCCACCCTTCATCTTCGCCAGCCTGACTGGCTTGCCGGCAAAGCGGTCTTCACCATGGCTGGCGAATCACGCGAAATTGATACCCGGCCCGTCTTCTCCATCACGCAGACGTGGAAAACCGGCGATCAGTTCACCATCAAACTTCCCGCCGCGCTGCGCATGCACCGGACCAAGGATGTGCCTGACATGATATCACTAACTTATGGCCCGCTGGTCCTCGCCGCGCGGCTCGGCAAGGCCGGCATGCCGGACGACATCAACGACAAGGATGTCGCCAGATCCATCCCCCGCCCCGCGGTTCCGGCCGTTGTCGGTGTGCCGGAGGATCCTGCGCAGTGGCTGCACCTCACGGATGCCGAAACCCTCACCTTCGAAGCCCGCGACTGCGGCCCGGCCAGCGGTTTGAAATTCCAACCCGTGCATGAAATCCACCACGAGCGCTTCGCCGTCTACCTATCAAAACCTATCCATCCATCGCCATGAACCTGAAACCGGCCTCATTGATTCGCACCGCAGTGTTTTCGTTAGCCTTTCTCACGAGCACGCCATCCGTGTTTGCAGCACCGGACTCCCGCTTCCAGTGGTTCCATCAGGCAAAGCTCGGGATGTTCATTCACTGGGGTCCCTACTCCATCGCCGCCGGTGAGTGGCAGGGAAAACGCGGCAGCCGCGACGCCCATTTGCTCAATGAATTCCGCATCCCGCTCGCCGAATACACCAAGCTCGCCGGCACCTTCAACCCCGTGAAATTCAATGCGGACGCATGGGCGAAACTCGCCAAGGACTCCGGCCTGGAATACATCGTTTACGTTTCAAAACATCACGACGGCTTCGCCATGTTTGACTCCCCATCAAGTCCCTACGACATGGTGGACGCCACTCCGTTCAAACGCGACCCGCTCCAGGAACTCGCCGCCGCGTGTCGGAAATACCAACTGAAACTCTGCGTCTATTATTCACTCGGCCGCGACTGGAGCGTCCCCGGAGTGCCGCGCGGCGGCTACCGCTCCAATGACTGGGATTTCCCCAATCCTCCCGCCACCGCGCAGAAGGACTACATCGAGGGCAAGGTGAAACCTCAACTGCGCGAACTGCTCACTCAATACGGCCCGATCGGTGCGGTCTGGTTCGACACGCCGGACCAGATCACCGCCGCCCACAGCGCGGACCTCCGGAAATTCATCCTCGCCCTGCAGCCCGACTGCCTGATCAACGCGCGCATCGGCAACAATCTGGGAGACTATGACATCCACGAGCAGAAGATTCCCGAAGCCGCCATCCACCGGCCGTGGGAAGCCTGCCTCACCATCAACCGCCGCTGGGGATATGACAAAAACGACGACCAGTGGAAGTCTCCGGAAATGATCGTTAGATGCCTTGTGGACGTGGCCAGCAAGGGCGGGAATTTCCTCATCAACATCGGCCCCACCGGCGAGGGCGTGATTCCCGCGCCATCGATCGAGCGTCTGCATTCACTCGGCGAGTGGCTTGCGGTGAATGGCGAATCGATTCGCGGCACCACCGCCTCGCGGATCGCCGGCGGCGGAAAGCAATCCATCGTTTTCCAGGAGATCAACCCGGACGGCAGCGAGAAGAACCTCGATGCCAAAGGCGCGCCAAAATCACACGATGCGGCATTGCCACGAGGCTGGCGCTCCACCAGCAAACCCGGTTGTTTGTATCTCCACCTCTTCGACCGCCCCGAAAATGGAAAAATCCGTCTGAATGACCTCGCCGACAAAGTGAAAAAAGTCACCATGCTCGCGGATCCGCAACACCGCACGCTTGACTTCCAACAGACTGACGGTGTTTTCACCGTCACGCTGTCGGAGGGAATCTGGGACCATCGGACCACCGTCCTGAAACTGGAGACCCTCTAATCAACGCATCGATCATCGCCCATGAAAACAGTCACCTTCTCACTGCTGCTCTCCCTCGCCTGCTCTCAGGCCGCCGAGACCTGGTCGCTCGACCATCCGCCCGCCGTGCCGCCACCCGCCGCGCCGGACAGCAAGCAACCCGCCGATCCCAAGGACTTCGCGGAGGTGAAAATGGATTTCCCGCTCACACCCGGCCCCTTCGAGCCGACGTGGGATTCCATTCGGAAAAACCATCCCGGCGCTCCGGAATGGTTCCGCGACGCGAAGTTCGGCGTCTTCGTCCACTGGGGACCACAGGCCTCCGGAAAAAGCGGCGACTGGTATGCCCGCAATCTCTATCGG
>JBIHZT010000180.1:0-6993 GCA_044240265.1 Luteolibacter sp.
TCCCACCACCCAGGCCGATGTGCTGACCAACGGTGATCGCAACTCGACGGCCTTCTGGTCGAGCGGCGATGAGAACGCACAAGTAAACTACGCGGAAACCCTCACCATCGATTTGGGGGCGGAGAAACTCGTCGGCAGTGTCTGGCTTTACCCACGGAAAACAGGCAGCCGCGGTGGGTTTCCGCTGGATTTCAATATTAACGGCTCCACCGACGGCCAATCGTGGAAAACCCTGCGGTCGGTCAAGGACGCCGACATCCCCCTCAGCGGCAATCCTCGCAATTTTGACTTGCCCGCCACCAAGGTGCGCTACCTCCAAATCCAGGCAACGCGGTTGCGTCCCATGGCCGACGACGGCAATCTCTACCGCATGCAGCTTTCAGGCATCGAAATTTTCCCGCCTGGCAATTAGATCTAACTAAACCCACAAGTTTTCCATTGAATCCAGATCAGCTTCGATCTCGTTTCATCAAAAATCCAACACCTGCATGATTGCATCCAACACCCGCCGTTTTCACATCATCTCGACGCTCATCGGCGCATTCGTCACTTGCCTTGCCGCACCGCTTGCACATGCCACCGACTATTACATCGCCCCCGCCGGTGACGACGCGGCCAACGGAACCAGCGCCGCGACACCATGGAAATCCCTCGCCAAGGTCAACGCCACCACCTTCCTGCCCGGCGACAACATCCTCTTCCAAAAAGGCGGCACTTGGACGGGCTCGCTTTGGCCAAAAGGCTCGGGAAATAGCACTTCGCAAATCACCCTCGCCACCTACGGCAGCGGGGCCAAGCCGCTCATCGATGCGCAGGGCGCGGAAACCGCCGTCATCAAGCTCAGCAACCAGGAATACTGGACGATCGACGGCTTTGAGGTGACCAACTGGGCTACCAGCAATGGCATGCGCTGGGGCATCCGCGTGGAAGCCAACGATGGTTTGGTAAAAAACCGCATCCGCATCCTCAACAACACGGTGCGCGACATCTACGGCATCATGGGCATGCCGGAATCGAACGGCACCACCGGCTACTGGGTCGGCGGGATTTATTTCCAAATCAGCGAACCGGGCAAGGCCGACGACGTGTTGATCGAGGGAAACTTCGTCACGAACATCATCGGCGAGGCAATTTGCTTCTGGGCCGAAGATGAAAACTCTGGCGGGATGAACTACGCAAATTGCAGCCCCAGGGTGGTCGTTCGGAAAAACACCGTGCTCCGCACCTCCGGCGACGGCATCCTCCTGCTCGGCACGGACAACGAGTTGGCTGAATACAACGAGGTCGGCTACGTGAGCGAGTTGCAGACTCAGTGGGTCAATACCGCCGCCGCCTGGCCCACGCGCCATAAGGGCGGCCTCTGGCAATACAACCACGTCCACCACACCCGGCGGAAGGGCAACGATGGCACCGCCTTCGACAATGATGGCTTCACCAACGGCACCACGATTTTCCAGCACAACGTCAGCCACGATAACGAGGGCGGTTTCATCATGGAATATACTTGGGGCGGTGATGTCTCGGCCAGAACCATCGCCCGCTACAACATCTCCTGGAACGACAACCGCATCATCGCCACCAACCGCAACAACGCGCTGCTCCACAACAATGTCTTCTACAACCCCGGTGCAACGCTTGATGTGAATTGGACGCAGAATCCGAGCGGGGTGCAGTTTTACAACAACCTCTTCGTCGCCGCCGCAAAAACGACGGAGTTTTCCAGGCAGGTCTTCAACAACAACAACTTCAGCGGCGGCATGGGCCGGCCGGTCACCAACAACGGCAATGTCACCACCGACCCGATGTTTGTCAGCCCGAATACGACTGGAAATCTCGCGGGTTTCCTCCTGCAAGCCGGTTCGGCCGCACGTAGTGCAGGCTCGGTGATCATCTTGAATGGCGGCAAGGATTTCTGGGGTGTCACGCTGCCCGCCACCGCGCCGCACCGAGGAGCTTCGCAAATGAATGCCATCAGCGATTACACGGCCACGCCGACGTTCCTTACGGCGACCGGCCCTTTTACCGCCACGCTTCCCGCGACCGGCTCGACCACTCTCGCCTTCACCGCCCAGCTCCGCGATCAGAACTTCCGCCTCATTTCCTCACCCGCGATCACTTGGTCACTCAGCCCCACAGCCAGCGGCTATTCCATCGATGCCAACGGGGTGGTTACCATCACCAGCACCGCACAGCCACAGCGGATTGCCGTCGTCGCGACCAGCGGCTCGCTGACCAGCAGTTCTTCATTCAGCGCGGGGAATGTTGACATCGTGCTCGCCACCACCACCTTCACGGATACCCGGACCTACGGCAACGGCACGGTCAACGGCTCCGGCAACTACACTGTTGCCACCTTTGCGGCGGGTGCGAATTACACCTTTAAGGGCAATCTAACGATTCCCGTGGAGTGGAACAGCTTGGTCCTCAACAGCGGTGCGGCCTTGAATGTCGGCGGCACCCTGGGCGTCGATCTCGCCGGTGTCTCCTTGAATGGCGGCACGCTGACGGCAGGCGGCATTCTTTTGCAGGACGGCCCGGACTGGGTCGGAACCTACAATGACGGCAAGCAGTCGATCGCAAGAGGCGACTCGATCATCAACGGCTCCACCCTCGTGGCCAACCAGTCGAATTCCAGCTTCATCAGCCTCGCCCCCAGCGTGAACTATTCATCGTCTATCGGCAACAACCTTTGGCTGGGCAACGACGGTGCCACGGTTGATTCCTCCGGTTTCGACATCGGCATCACGATGAACCTCCAGAACTTCTCCGGACAAACCGGCACGCTCACCAAGGCGGGCGATGGCACGCTGACTGTCACCGGCTCCAACGGCTACACCGGCGGCACCACGATCACCGGCGGAACCCTTCTGGCGAGTCGCAACACTCTCGGCACCGGTGCGGTCATCATCCAGAATGGCGGCACGCTCTACGCCAACGACCAGTGGATCCTCTGCGGCGCAAACCCGTATGGCGTCAACGAACGGAACATCGGCACGCTAACCATCAATGCCGGCGGCACGCTTCAATTCGATGCCACCAACGGCTTTGCCAACGGAGCCACGAATCTTCATCTCAACGGCGGATTGGTCACCGGCGGCCCCAATGACTTCCGTGGCGACCTTTTCCTCTACAACGGAAACGAGCAAATCACAGCTGGCGGTGCGACCACATCCACCATCACCAGCATCATCGGCGTCACCGGAAATAACAACACCATCACCGTTGATACCGGCAGCACACTGACCATCACCGGCGGGATCAAAAATTCAGACTGGTTCAGCAACGGCAGCACTCCCGGCGGCATCATCAAGGCGGGCAACGGCACGCTCACGCTCACCGGCGCGAACAGCTACACCGGCACCACCACCGTCAACGGCGGCACACTTCAACTCGGCAATGGCATCTCGCCCACCAATCTCGCCGACACATCCGATGTGAGCGTTTCTGTTGATGCCATGCTCTACCTCGACTACTCCGGCACCGATCAAATCCGCTCCTTGTGGGTCGATGGCCTCCAGATGCCACCCGGAATTTACTCTTCCACCTCCGGATTTATCACCGGACCTGGCACCCTCACCGTGACCACCGGTCCAGCTTCAACAAACTATGCCGCCTGGTCCGGTCGCGGCATCAACGATCTGACAGGCGGACCATCCAACGACGATGACAACGACGCCATCCCCAATCTTCTCGAATACGTCCTCGGAGGAAACCCGCGCGCCGCCTCCAACGCCATCCTCCCCACCGCCACGACCTCCTCCGGAAACCTCGTCTTCACCTTCCGCCGCATCCAATCCACCACTTCGGATACCACGCAGATTTTCCAATACGGCACGAATCTATCCGGCTGGTCCGACGTCTCGATCATCGCAGGCGGCATCGTTGGCATCCAGCCAAACACCCCGCAAACCGGCACGGATACCGTCACCATCACCCTACCCGCAGGAACCGAACCGCGCATCTTCGGCCGCCTCAAAGTCTCCGCCTCATCCGAACAATGATCGCCAGAAAAGCAGCAGCAGCCCTCGTCTTTCCCGTGCTTCTGGCAAGCGGGGTGAAGGCGGAAACTCCACAACTGGTGATCGAAAAACCAGAGATCATCCTCACGGAAGCACAGATGCCATACACCATGGATGGCAGTTGGGCACCACTGAGGCGGAGCGATGGCCGCATGGTCTTCTTCGCTACCGCGCTTGCCAAGAAACCCTATTACTTCCGCTATTCCGGCACGATGGAGAATCCATGGGAGAAGGAAGAGGAACCGTTCATTTGGGACTTTAGCGGTCACAACGACCAGTGGCCGAGCGGACTCTGGCTCATGAACATCATTACGGTTCGGAACGGCTCGCTCATCGGCATGGTGCATCGCGAGGACATACGACCGGACCGCCCCGCGACCTTTTCCATCGGCCTGGCGAAATCCACCGACGGTGGGAGCCACTGGAAGTTTCTGGGTGATGTGATCGCCCCGAAAACTCCGACGGCAAACATCGGCGGAGCACCCTGTCTGATCGTCGGGAAGTGGCTCTATCTGTATTTCAACGAGCGGGGTCTGAATCGGCTGTGCGTGGCTCGAGCCTCGCTTGAAGAGGTCATCACCGCCGCCGTGCGCGATACCGTGCCGCGCTTCAAAAAATACAGTGGCGGCCAGTGGAATGAGGACGGCCTGACCGGAACCGGCGAAAACATCATTCCGGGAGCGCTGGAGTCCTGGGATTTCCACAGCGACGCCGCGTATTGCCGCCCACTGGGCAAGGCGATGATCACCGTGCAAACCCATCATCAATCCCAGCTTCTCTTGTTCACCTCGAATGACGGCCTGAACTGGAGCGACAAGGTGGTTCTCGATGAAGCGCCGGACCACTTTCAGCCCTACTCCAGCATCATCGGGTTCGACCCTGAATCCGCCGCCGACTGCCACGAGGTGGGAAAAAAGTTCTACATTTACTTCACGCGCAAGAAACTCGCGAACTACGATGACGACACGATTTGCCGGATCAAATGCTCCGTCCAACCATCAAACGACAAGTGACAAAATAAATACAACCCTTCGATTCCAGACACCATGAAAACAGATAATTACCGTTCCTTACGCCATTTGTGTTCCCGCCCCATCCGCAGGTTCAGCGCCATGCTCGCTGCGGGCCTGCTGGCCACCCCGCAAACCCACGCCGAAGAACAACCGTGGATGAATGCCCCGCCCAAGGCCATCCAGGCTTGGGATGACCTCACCTTCGGGCTCTTCATGCACTGGGATATGTCCAGCCTGCTGGGCGTGGAAATCAGTTGGGCGATGCAGGATCGCCTCGACGTTGGCGGCAAAGGGGACATCCCCAACGAGGTTTACAACAACCTTTACCGCTCGTTCAACCCGCAGCAATTCGATGCCGAGGCCATCGTCAAAACCGCCAAGGACGCGGGCATGCGCTACATCGTTTTCACCGCCAAACACCATGGTGGTTTCTGCATGTTTGATTCGAAGCTGACCGACTACGACATCATGAACACCGCGTTTCGCCGCGACGTGGTTAAGGAACTGGCGGAGGCCACGCGCAAAGCCGGGCTGGCCTTTGGCATTTATTACTCGCAGCCGGATTGGCATCACCCGGATTGTCTCAAAAAAGACTGGGAAGCCTACCGCCGCTACTACTTCGGCCAAATGCGAGAGCTTTGCAGCAACTACGGACGCATCGACATGATTTTCTTCGACGGACTCGGCTACGGCAGCGAGCAATTCCGCCCGAATGAACTTTTTAAAATGATCCGCGAACTCCAGCCGAACGTGGTCATCAACGACCGCTGCGGCGTCCCCGCAGACTACGACACGCCGGAACAGGTAGTCGGCGCATTCAAAAACGACCGGCCATGGGAAACCTGCATGACCATCGGAACTTCATGGTCGTGGAAAACCGGCGAAACCCTGAAATCCGCCGCTGAAAGCATCCGCATCCTCGTCATGACCGCCGGCAGCGATGGCAATCTGCTCTACAACCTCGGCCCAATGCCCACCGGCCAAATTGAACCGCGCCAGGCGGCGACCCTCAAACAAATCGGCGATTGGCTCAAGATCAACGGCCATAGCGTCTATGCCTTGGATGGCGGCCCTTACAAACCTGCCGGTTGGGGCGCATGCACGTCTAAAGATCACACGCTTTATTTGCACGTCCTTTCCTTCGCCGATTGCCCGGATTCCTTTCCCGCACTTCCCACCGGTATCCAATCCATCACCCGGCTCGATGGGCGTCCGGTCAAATTTTCTCACGATGTAAACGGCCTGCGCTTCGAGGTTCCGGATTCCGAACGCGACGCCGTCGATACCATCCTCAAAGTCACCTTGGACCCCAAAGGTCCAGCCGCTAAAAATATCCCGCCCGTGCTCGTGCCCACCCGCTCGCTGGCCCGCACGATGCGCGTGACGTCCTCCCACGCAGGCGATTCCGCCGCCCGCCTGGTGGACGATGACCCCGCCACCATTTGGTCACCTGGCGAGAGAAACTGCTGGGTCGAGGTCGATCTCGGCACCAACCGCAGCTTCCGCCGGATCGACATCCGCGAAGAAGGCCACGCCTGGGAAGTGCGCACCAAGGATTTTGAAATCCTCACCCGCGCCGAAGGTTCGCCCGAAAACGAATGGAAAACCCTCGAACATGGCTCATCGATCGGCGCCACTTACACCAAGGCGTTTCCCGCCGCCACCGCCCGCTACGTCCGCCTCAAAATCAACAATTCCGGTGCTCTGCCGAAATTTTCAGAGTTCCAAATCTACGAGTGAATCTGTTGAAACTCGGTTGTATCCGGCTCACTCCGGTCTATTTCAGGCAACATTTAGATCGCCGAAAAAATCATCGCCCCTAAGGATCATCGGATCTATGGATGGGGTGTCATGGTGAGAATCGTGATCTGTTTTTGATTCGGGCCGTAATACCAGAAAATCCGCCAGACAGCATTTCGTGGAATGATCTCGATACCGTCATCAAACTCGAAGTCGATGCG
>JBIHZT010000181.1:0-6961 GCA_044240265.1 Luteolibacter sp.
ATTCGTATCGACGGTCGTAGATTGCCTATCAGCTTCCCGCTCAAATCCACCACATGCTACTGAAATCATCCATCGCCCAACTTGCGGCCCTCATCTGCGTGGCTTCCTCACCATTGATCGCTCAGACTGACTCCAAATCATCCCGCGAATTCTTTGTTTCGGCCATCGGCTCGGACGCCAACCCAGGCTCAGCCGCCAAGCCATTCCAAACCTTGGAAAAAGCCCGCGACGCCGTCCGCGCACAAATTCCCAGCATGAAGGGCGACATCGTCGTGACCATCCGCGGCGGTAGCTATCCGGTGCGCAAGACGATCGCCTTCGGCCCCGAGGATTCGGCCACCGGCACTCATCGCATCCATTACCGCGCCGCCAAGGGCGAAACTCCGCTGTTCACCGGCGGCGTGCCCGTCACCGGCTGGAAACTCCACAAGGACGGCATCTGGAAGGCCCCCCTCAACCGCAACGAAAAACTCCGCGCCCTCTATGTGGGTAACTCCCGCGCCGTGATGGCCAACAGCGGCAAAAAAATCCGCGCCCAGGGAGGGTGGGGGACTTACACCGTCACCGCCGGCCAGGCCCCCTGGGCATGGCAGAGCGGCCAAGCTGCGGACGGCATCAAATACAACGCCACCGATCTCCCCAAGATCACCCACAATGTCTCCGACGTGGAAATCGAGAACCAGACGACCTGGAACAAAAATTTCGTTGGCGTGCGGGAAATCGCGATCGAGGGAGATAAATACATTTTTAAACTTCAGCAACCCTACGGAGCCATCGCCCAGCAGATCGGTTGGAACGCCGGACTCACGCTCGAGAGCGACCAGATCATCCACAACGCCCTCGAACTGCTCGACCAACCCGGCGAGTTCTACTTCGACCGCGCGGAAAAAACCGTCTATTACATCCCACGCCCGGGCCAGGATATGAAGACCGCCAAGGTCGTCGCGCCCGTCACGCAATCGCTCGTCCAACTCGAAGGCCAGCCGATCAAGAACCGCGTGCGGAACCTTTCCTTTGAGGGGCTTACCTTCGCTTACACCGACTACAACCTGATGGAAGTCGATGGCTCGCACGGCACGGCCACTCTCCAAACCGCCTGCATCAACACGGCCTTTGCCAATCCCAACTGGCATTACGATGTTTACCGTTCCTACGACGTGCTGCCCGCCGCGATCATCGGCAATGGCATCGAGGGAGTTGAATTCACCCGCAACACCATCGCCCACACCGGCTGCCAGGGCATCGTGTTGAGCAACGACATCAACGACGTCCGCGTCGTTGGCAACGTCATCCGTGATACCGGCGGCAGCGCGATTACCCTCGGCCACCCGCAGCACGTTTATGAAAACGACACGCCCGACCTCAAGCACGCCGAGGGCGGGGGCATCGAACACGAGAAATTCCCGGCCGGCACCGAGTCGATCCCGCGCCGCGTGCTGATTTCCAATAATTTCCTGCCAGACAACTCGGCGTTATTCAACGGTCACACCATCATCACGGTCTTTTTCACGAACGAGGTGAAGATCGAGCACAACTGGATCGAGAATGCACCCTATACCGGCATCAACCTCGGCTGGGGTTGGTGTGATTTCGACGGCTACGAGGGCACCGATCACCCGCAATGGGGCAAAGCACCGCGCCCATCGGTTTTTCCCGGCAAGCCAACCACTTTAGCCGGAAACAACCGGGTCGGCGCAAACCGCATCGAGCGCACGGTGATGCTCCTGGACGATGGCGGCGGCATCTACACCCTCGGCCGTCAGCCGGGCACGCTCATCGACCGCAACTACATCCGCCAGACTACGTTCGGGATCTACAATGACGAAGGTTCCACCCAAATCATCAACCGCGCGAATGTCGTTCAGGGGCCCTATCAAAGGGTTCACACCACCGGAGATCACGGCCGCAAACACGACATTGATATTGAAGGCTACTTCGTCACGGACGACGTCTGGTTTGTTTCATCGCCAAACACCCGAGTCACCAACAACACCATCTGCCCGAACGCAGTCTGGCCGCCCGCAGCGCAGGCGATCATCAACGAAAGCGGACTCGAACCGGCGTATCAAAACATCGTCCCGGCCGATTGGCGGCCGTATAACAATGATCTCCAAGGAGTGGATCCGGAATGGGCCGGGAACGCCATCGATTTCGCCGTGCCCGGCACACCCAGTGATCTATCGCGCCTCGTTTCCCAGCGGGGTTCGCAGACCGGCCCGGCCAATGGCAAAACATTCCGTCAGGGCGAGGAGTTTGCCTATCGGATGAAATTCCCCGTCGGCAAAAAATCGGAACTCGTCGCCCAATACTGGGGCGAAGAGGGCAACAAGCGGAAGTTCAAGATCTTCATCAATGACCGGTTGCTCGCCACACAGGAACTTTTCCGCGCGCATCCAGGCACATTCTTCGAGCAAAAATATCCGATCACACCCGCCATGCTGCCAGCGAACGCTTCCGGCGATACCGTCGATGCCATCGTCCGCTTCACCGTCGAACCCGACGGCGGCACGGTCGGCGGTTTGTTCGGCCTCAAGGTCGTGGCTGCCAAGTGAGCATGGATTCCAACGACTGAAAACCCGGTTCGCCAATAAAGCACTCTACCACACACCGCCTTGAATCCATCCGCCCCGCCATCCCATCGGTTGCCGCTCTCCGGTCGCCTCAGTTATGCCTCCAGTGATGCCGCGGGCCAGCTCGTGTTCTGCGTCATTTCATTCTACCTGCTGAATTTCTATACCGATGTCGTCGGACTTTCCGCCGCCACAGCGGGGACGATCCTGCTCATCGCGCGACTGATCGATGCCATCGACGCGCCGATCTGGGGCATGGTTTTCGACCGCACCCACAGCCGCTGGGGCAAGAACCGCCCGTGGTTCCTCTGGCTGTGTTTTCCCTTCGCCCTCTTCGGTGTGCTCACCTTCTGCGTGCCGGACCTCCAGGGCTCGGCCAAGGCATGGTATGCGGGCATCACTTATGTCATTTGCAGCATCCTCTACACCGGCATCAACACGCCGGTTACTTCGATCCTCTCCGCCCTCACGCCGGACCCGAACGAACGGGTGATGCTCACCAGCTTCCGCATGTTCGGCTCGAAAATCGGCGTGCTCGCGGTGAACGCCACCGCCTACCCGTTGGTGAAGCTGCTAGGTGGAGGCGACGACCGCCGCGGTTTCATGCTCACCATGCCGATCTTCGCGGTGCTCTCGGTGGCGCTCTATCTGACCGCCTTCCGTAATCTGCGCGAAACCGTGGTGGAGAAGAAGAAAGCGGCACCGCTCCTGGAAGGCTTCTCCGCGATCAAGGGGAACTGGCCGTGGATCATCATCTTTTCCAGCAGCCTGTGCTTCTGGGTGGCCTTCATCGCACGCATCTCGATGGCCCCGTATTTCTTCGATTACATCTGGAAAAACAAGCAGATCACCGCGCTGGCGAACAGCCTGGATATCCTCTCGCTGGTCTCCATCCTCGCGCTGCCCTGGCTGTGTCGCCGCATGAGCAAGTCCACCATCTGGGCATGGGGGCTGGCCGGGGCCGTCGCCAGCCAGGTGCTGCTATACTCCGGCGTGCTCAGCCATTCCGCTCCCTTGTTGTTCGCCGGTTGGATCGCTGGAATCATCACCAGCGGCGCGGCGATGGCGCTGCCCTTCGCGCTGCTTTCTGACAGCGTGGACTACGGCGAGTGGAAAACCGGCGTGCGCGCGGCCGGCTTGCTCACAGCGGTCGGCGCGGCTTTCTGCCTCAAGGCCGGCAGCGGGCTCGGCGGGGCATTGCCCGCCTGGATTCTCGGTGCCACCGGCTATGTCGCGAATGCCCAACAATCCCCCTCCGCCCTGCGCGGCATCGAGATCGGCTTCATCTGGCTGCCCGCGTTGTTCTACCTGTTGGCATTTCTGCCCGTGCTCTTCTACCGCAAATACGAACGCATGGAACCGCAAATCCACGCCGGACTCGAAGCCCGCCGCGCAAGCTCCTGAAATCCAAATTCATGCCTAACATGTTATTCCTCGAATCCAATCACGACGCCGTGGTCTTCGCGGCCGGTGATGACCACCTGCGCATCACCTTCGTAACCCCGTCCATCGCCCGCATCACCTTAACCCGCGGCAAGCCGCTCCTCGACCGCCCGAGCCTGATCGTCACGAACACCGGCCGTTTCACCGGATACGACCTGACAGACAAAGCGGACGCTCATATCATCTCGACGCCCGATCTGACACTCGAAGTCTCCAAGACGACCGGAGCCATCCGCTACCTCGATGCCGGTGGGAACTTACTCTTGGCCGAACCCGCGCGCGGCGGCAAATCGCTCACGCCCAAAGCCGTCACCCGCAATGTGTTCCAGCAAGACGCCGCCATCGCGGGTGGCCAGAGCATCGACGGCGCGCGCGCCACGGCCGAGGACTACGAAACCGTGTTCGACCGCGACGCCTTCGAGGCCAGGCTGGAATTTGTCTTCGCAGAAAACGAGGCGCTGTTCGGCCTCGGCTCGCATGAGGAAGGCTACGGCAACCTGCGCGGAAAATCCCGCCACCTCTATCAGCAGAACATGAAGATGGTGGTGCCGCATCTGGTCTCAACACGCGGCTACGGGCTGCTCTGGGACTGCGGCTCGCTGATGACCTTCCATGACGACGAAAGCGGCTCGCATTGGTGGGCGGACACGGTGGACGAGCTGGACTATTATTTCATCCACGGCGGCAGCTTCGATGGCGTCACCCGCCGTTATCACGAACTCACCGGCAAGGCCCCGCTCATGCCAAAATGGGCATTCGGGTTTGTGCAATCGAAGGAACGCTACGTCAACGCCGACGAGTTGATCGAGGTTGTCCGGGAATACCGCCGCCGCAAGATCCCGCTCGATGCCATCGTGCTCGATTGGAAATCATGGCCGAACGGCGCCGGCTGGGGCCAGAAGTCGTTTGATCCCGCACGTTTCCCCGATCCATCCGCGATGACCCTCGAGCTGCACGATCTCGGAGCGCGCTTGATGGTTTCGATCTGGCCGATCACGACTAACGGCTGCCCCAACCAGTTGGAAATGCTCGAACACGGGAAAATGCTCGGCAATCAGGCGACTTACGACGCCTTCGATCCCGCCGCCCGAAAAATCTACTGGGATCATGCGAACCGCGGACTCTTCGCCCATGGCGTGGACGCCTGGTGGTGTGATTGCACGGAGCCGTTCGAGGCCGACTGGTCGGGCGCGGAAAAACCGGAGCCGGAAGAACGCATGCGCATCAATGCCGGCGAGGCCGCGAAATACCTCGACCGCGCATCTATCAACACCTACTCGCTGCCCCACTCGCAGGGGATCTACGAGGGCCAGCGCTCGGAAACTTCGGACAAGCGCGTGCTGAATCTCACCCGCTCGTCCTACGCCGGTCAGCACCGCTATGGCACGGTCTGTTGGAATGGCGACATCTGTGCGACCTGGGAAACCCTGCGCCGCTGCATCCCGGAAGGTGTCAATTTCTGCGCCACCGGCGAACCCTGGTGGACCGTGGATATCGGCGGGTTTTTCATCAACCACGACCCGGACTACTGGTTTTGGCGCGGGGATTTCCCGGCCGGCTGCCGCGGACTCACCGACATGGAGGCGATGGAACCCGACCCCGCCGACACCGGCTGCACCGATCTCGGCTTCCACGAACTCTACACCCGCTGGACGCAATACGCCGTCTTCCTGCCGATGTTCCGCTCCCACGGCACCGATGCCGCCCGCGAGATCTGGCGCTTTGGCGACGAGGGAAATCCGTTCTACGATGCCATCGCCGCCGCCATCCGCCTGCGCTACCGGCTGTTGCCCTACCTCTACACCCTCGCCTCGCAGGTCAACCACGAGGGCCGCATGATGATGCGTGCCGTAGCGCTGGATTTTCCAAACGATCCAGCCACCCACGACCTCGACGACCAATTCCTCTGCGGCACTTCGCTATTAGTCTGCCCGGTCACCCGCCCGATGTTCTACGGCCCCGGCTCGCAAGCGTTTGTCGGCGTGGAAAAATCCCGCGATGTCTATCTGCCCGCCGGCTGCGATTGGTATGACTTCCACACCGGCAATCGCCACCAAGGCGGCCAAACCATCACCGCCGCCGCGCCGCTCGATTCCATTCCCGTCTTCGTCCGCGCCGGCACCATCTTACCGCTCGGCCCGGTCGTGCAACACAGTTCGGAAACATCGGCCGATCCCATCGAACTGCGCGTCTATCCCGGAAGCGACGCCGATTTCATTCTCTACGACGACGCCGGCGATAGCTATGCTTACGAAAGCGGCGAGTTCGCGCTGACTCCGATCCACTGGAACGACACCACCCGCCAGCTCACCATCGGAGAACGTCAAGGCTCATACCCCGGCATGCCCGCAGAGCAGAAGTTTGAGGTGCATGTGTTGGAGTGAGGCGGGAAGCGATTCCTTGTCGAGCTTGCGCTGGATTATGGAAGGATCGACCTCCCGACCGCCCACTTCGAGGTGCCATATCATCCTTTGTGACATGCGCAGAGACATCACCATTTAAAATGGCGCGATTGGCTTCAAGGTCCTACCGAAACGCTGGATCGTGGAGCGAATCTTTGGATGGCTGATCCAGTCCCGGCGGTTGGTCCGGGACTACGAAGTGAAAATCGAGCACTCGGAAGCGATGATCTATCTGTAGATGAGAAAGCGGATGCTCGCCAGAATTTCCGGATAGGTATTTTTAAGACAGCCTCTTAGTTCTCTCGACCATGCGAGCCAGACTTCCGAAGACTGATTCCACGCCGAAGCGGTGAATTCGTTACAATGTTAGCTATCTCTTCGTTTTCCAATACTTGCATCCAAGCGCTCAAATCGGCCACCAGTGGCCGATTTGACGGTTCGGCGGCGAGCCGTTGAAAGGCTGAACTAAAAAAGAGCGCTCCATGAGTCGCCGCCTGGTTTGCCCTCCCGTCAATCCCCGGTGGGACTGGCGGGAGGGCTGGCTCG
>JBIHZT010000182.1:0-6958 GCA_044240265.1 Luteolibacter sp.
GGATTTCCGACCTACCTTGGCCAAGGGGCTGCGGCTGGTGGCCTTCCTGGTGCTGCCCTCCACGCTCGGGCTGGTGCTGCTGGCGGAGCCGATCGTGAGCGTGCTTTACGAGCGCGGAGCCTTCGATGCGACCGACCGCCTGCAGACGGCGGGCGCGCTGCGCGCCTATGGTTACGGCTTGTTGTTCTATGCTTGGCTCAAGGTCCTGCAGCCGGCGTTCTATGCCATCGACAAGCGCTGGCTGCCGATGATGGTGAGCTTTTTCGCCCTGGGGCTGAACCTTGGCTTCAACTACTTTTTTGTGTTCGTGATGCAGTGGGGCCACGAATCGCTCGCTCTCACCACGAGCATCACCGCGTCGGTGAATTTCATCATCCTGTTCCTCGCGATGCGCAAGTTCGCGGGTGATCTGGGGACGTTGGAACTGCTGCTGCTTTTCGGGAAGCTGTTATTCGCGGGAGTGATGATGGGCGGCGTCTGTCTGGCAGCGAACCGCTTCCTGTTCGCCGATCTGGCGGCGACAGGGTTTGTGATCAAGGTGATCTACCTCGGTCTCACCATCGGCGTGGCGTCCACGGTTTACTTCGTGGCGGCGAAGCTGATGCAGGTCTCTGAAGCCCGCGATGCGCTGGAGATGATCACGCGGAAATTGAAGCGTTGATCACGGCTCCCGGATCACCGCGCTTCCGGCAATCGCCTTCCGTGCCGCGCGCAACCGGGCGACCAGCCAAAGCGTCACCAGCACCGAGACCGCCTGCCAGAAATAGAACGCACGCGGCACCGCCCGGGCCAGATCCGCCGGGAGTTCGTTGATCGAGAGCAGCGTGGCGGACGCATAGACCGGCGCGCTCGCCGGAGAAATCCCGAATAACCAGGCGGCGGCCGGGATCAGCCGGTCATTCGAGGCGCTGAGCACCGCTCCGACCATCAGCGGCACGATTCCCACGAGGATGACCGCCAGGCCGACGACCCGGCCGTCTTTTGCTTCCAGCAAGGCATGGAATCCCAGGCCGCCCGACAGCATGACCACGGTGAAAAATCCGAGCGTTTGCAAAGGCACCTCGTGGCCGGGAAACCAACGAGATTCCACCAGTTCCCGGGTGAAGACAAACCATCCGCCCGCACCGGCCAGCGCCATGATGAAGACCCAGCCGAAGGCGGTCGCCGCATCCGAAAGCACCGGCAGCGACGTCCGGCCTTCCTTGCGGACCCGTCGCCAGCCGCGGATCTGGATCTCCGCGGACGGGGTGATGATGTGAGTGATCGCGAATAACAGCAACAGCGTGACAAGTCCGTAGATTCCGGACATCGCCACGGCTTCCCAGGCTTTCGGTGCCCAGCCGCTCCAGTCGAGCACTCGCCGGGAAATTTCCCGCGAGGGGAACAGGTTGCCGGGTTCGATCAACGGCAGCGCGTTGCCTAGCAGGAGGACCTGCACCCAGATGAAGAATCCGGTCGCCCAGATTTTTCCTAGCAGCAGCGACTCGGTCCTGCGCCAGCGGCGGCACAGCATCACGATGAAGGTGAGGATCAGCCCGCCCTGGCAGAACACGGTGAAGACCGCTTCCGGGAAGCCGAGATTGAAGAACTTCACCTCCGGCGCGAGCTTCTGGCCGGTGGCGACGATGGAACCCGCCGTCTGCGGGAGGATGCCCGGAAGGCTTTCCAGGAACACCGGTGTGATCGTCAGGTATTTGAAAAACACCAGTCCGAACCGCGCCATCTGCGGCACCACCGTGTAGAGGCAGAACACCAGGCCGATGGAGATGAGAAACGCCCAGCGCCGGTTTTTCACCACGGTGCCAGTGACCAATCCGGTGAGATGATAGGTCAGCGAGGAGGTGAAAAAAACGGCGTAGAGAGGCAACCACACACCCATCGCCACCTCGCCTTTCCACAGCGCCCACGCGGTGAAAGGCAGCGTGACGGCAAACATGAGATACTCCCGCACCGGCAGCCCGAACAAGTAGCCAAGCACCTTGGAAAGCGGACTCATCGGAATGAGCCGCTGGTAGTCGATGACGCCCTCGTCCGTCTCCGCCGTCATCCCGCCCGAGACCTGCGCGGTGCCTAACACGAAAAGAATCAGCGATTGGAAAACCAGCAGCGGAATCAGCGCGCCCCGCTCCGCGTCCGCCACGCCCAGGTGCGCGCGGTGCATGCCGACGGTGCGGGACATGAAAAAGAGGAAGCCGGAGACCAGCAGTGCGACCAGCAGCGCCACGCCCAGGCCGCGCAGCCGCAGGCGGGACTGGCAGTAGCGCCGGAAAATCGGATTCTCCCAGATTTTCCAACCGGCATGGCGTTGTGATTCGTGACGGGTGTTCATGACAGGCGGTTGCTTTCGGCGACTTCCACCAGGATGTCCTCGAACGACGAACGTTTTTCCTCGAAGGCCCGCAGGCGGATGCCGAGCTGGATCAGGCCTTCCATCAGATCCGCCTGGCCGTCGTCGGTTCCGGTGAAGCCGAAGATCACCTGTGTTTCTGAAACCCGGAGATCGTGAACGAAAGCCCGCGTCTCCAACCAGGCGGCAGCCTCCTCGTGGCGGTTGAGCAGGCTGACGGTGAGTGTCCGTTCGTTTCTGCCGAGCTGGTCGCGGACCTCGCCGACCGTGCCGGATGCGAGCAGCTTCCCCCGGTTCATCACGCACAGTGAGGAGCACATTTCCGCGAGCTCGCTGAGGATGTGGGAGCTGACGAAAACAGTGGCTCCGGTGTCGGCGAGTTTCCGCAGCGCCTGGCGCAGGTCACGGCGGGCGAGAGGATCCAGCCCGCTGGCCGGTTCGTCGAGAATGAGGATGCGCGGCCGGTGTAGCAGCGTCTTCGCCAACACCGCGCGCTGGGTCTGGCCACGGGAAAGTTCTTTGCACCAACTGTCGCGTTGAGCGGTTAGGGCGACTTCTTCGAGGCACTCGGCCACCCGCTCGCGGCGTTGTGCGCGGTTTCCAAGCCCGTAGGCGTCGGCGTGGAAATCGAGAAATTCCCAGACTTTCAGATCCGACGGCACCGGCGCGAGGTCGGGCATGTAGCCGATGATGCGGCGCGCGGTCTCAATGTCTTCGAGTACATCCACGCCGCTCAAGAATACCTCGCCGTAGGTGGGCTCCATCAGCGTGGTGAGCACGCGGAAGGTGCTGGTTTTTCCCGCGCCGTTAGGTCCGACGAGCCCGAACACCTCGCCGGGCGGGACGGTAAGCGTGAGGTCGTCCACGGCGACGAAATTCCCGTAATCCACCCGCAGGGACCGGATATCGATGGCAGGGGTGGGGGACATGGAATGATCAGGGGTCGAGCATGTCGGATGAATTCCAATCCGCCGGCAGGGTGAGTCCGATGGCTTCCATTTCCTCGCGAGCCCTGGTGCGGCGTTTTTCCTGTTCGGCTTCGTAGGCTTCGCGCTGGTCGGGGCGCAGGATGGAGAGAATCGCGTCCTGCTTGGATTTTCCGGCGAGGCTGCCGGAGTCCGGACCGATTCCCTCGAACCGCATCGCCGGATCGAAGTCCCCGGCACCGCGCGCCATCACGCCGAAGACCTGGCCGCGCTGGGCCTCATCAAGCGAGACGATGGAGTCGAGGCGGGTGACTTTCCGGTCGGCTTCCTCCTGCACCCTGGCGACTTTTTCCATCATCTGGTCGGACTTGAAGGCGGCGAGCCGGTCGGCGCTGAGCGTGCGTTCCATGAATTTTTCCAACCCGTTTTCCACTTTCACGTCGGTGGCGGCCTTGGCGAGGTCTTCCAACCGGGTGCCGTCCTGGGAAATCAGATCGGTGTAGCGCTTGGCTTCAGCGGCGGCGTTCTGGTCGAGCCATTGTTTGAGTGATGCCTGTTGGGCGGGAGTGAGGGAATATTTGCGGGCGAGTTCGCCGGCCTTGGCGTCGGTCTGGCGCTGCAACTCGCGGACGCGGATCCGGTCGAACAAGGGCGCGAGGTCTCGGATCAACGGTTGGGTGGCGCGGAACACGTCGTCCGGGCTCACTGGTTTCCCGTCCCGCAGATCCTCGGCGATGTCGCGCAACCGGTCGGTCACGTTCTGTCCGGGACGGCGACGATTGTTAGGATCTCCGCCTTCGAACGCGGTGACGCGGTTGTTCGCGCGTTGCAGCTCGACCTCCAGCTTGCCCAACCGCTCCTCGGCGGATCCTTCCTTGGGAGGCATGCTTTGGGAAAACAGGATCGCCCCGGTGACGCCGACGATCAGGCCGATGACAAGCGGGAGGATGGAGCGCATTTCAGGATGTCGGGTAGTGGCTCGTGGAGGGCGGGCTATTTCAGCTCCCGGCGCATCTCCACGATGCCGTCGCGAATTTCAAACATCGAACTGCGGATGTGCTCCAAAGCGGCCTTTTGATCGGGGTCGCGCTCGAGTTCGGTGAGTTGTTGGCAGGCGCCGACCGCTTCGTTGAGCCAATTCAGGCAGCGTTTGAGGACCGCCAGGACAAATCCGGTTTCAGGCTGATAGCCGCTGCCGCGCCCGTAGAGCACGCCGGCGAGCTTGCCGCTCACTTGCAGGAGATTGGTGATCAGGATGTAGGACGGGGTGCCGGGACCGGCGTCGCGCTCGATGACGTCCATGGCCCGCATGGCGAGCTCCTGCGCCTGCGCCTGCAGCGGGTGGTCTTCCTCTTCGGCGTAGGAATCGTCATTTTCGTCGTCCTCATCGAAATCATCATCCAAGCCGTCATCGCCAAAGTGCATGAAGCCGTCATCGTCCCGGTCTGATCCGCCGTTAGGAAAGTCCTCGTCATACTCCTCACCGGCTTCGTCGCGCTCGGCGAGCGCGTCCAGCAGGCCGTCCCATCCCATGACGAACGCCTCCTTCTGCTCGCTGTCCACGTCCTCCATGTATTTCTCGAGAACTTCCTGATAGGCGTCTGTCAGTCGGTCGGATTCCTTGAGACGCTCCTCCCAGGCGAATTCGTCGAGCTCGTCGGAAATTTCCGGCTCCGGCCCCTCGGGGTTCCTGCGACGGATCACCTGCGCCATGAAGTCCCGCATCGAGTTCAGGTTCGCCAGCTTCTGCGCGTCCTCCGCGTCCTCGTCCATTTCCCACTCGTGCGGGGAAATCGTGAGTTTGAAGGAGGAGGTCTCGATGACCACGCGGCCGTTGATTTCGCTGAACCATTCCAGATAGAGCGTGTTCCGCCACTCATGGGGGATGTCCTGGTGGTTTTGATAAAGCTCGTGGAATTCCTCCTCGCTCACCGTCGGCACCTTGTTCTTCCGCGAGGCGGTCATGTCGCCGATGATTCCGGACTGGTCCATGTCGAGCGCCTCGGCGTCCGGATTGGATTTCGGCGAGGGGTTTTCGAATTGCAGGCGGGTGCCGGCAAGGTCGCGCCAGCAGTCGCCGTCGAGCGAAAGGATCAGCGGTTCGTCCCGCCCGGCCAGCCAGATGCGTCCCGTCGTGTGACCTTCGACGGTGTTGTCAATCTCGCCGTGGGCGACTGCATCTTCAATCCTCCATGCCATGGGTAAGACTTTCCGCTCTGCCGGGGCCACCCGTCAAGCAAGCGTCTTGGGGGATTTGCCCACCCCGTTTTCCGGAGGGATCAATAATGCTGTTTGTCAGGTAGCGCGGCGTATTCGCGGGTGAGGAAGAGCGCCTCCTCGCGGCAGAGTTCCTGAGAGGGAATGGCCCGCCGCTCGGGTGGCAGCGCCATCTGCCGGAAAAACTCGGAGTCGTCGAAGCCGATGGCCGCGGCGTCCTCGATCCGGAAGCCATAGTAAATTTTCCGGATCCGCGCCCAGTGGATGGCTCCGAGGCACATGGGGCACGGTTGGCCGGTGGTGTGGATCTCGCAGCCTTCTAACGAGAAGGTCCCGAGCTTCTCGCAGGCGTCGCGGATGGCGGTGATTTCTCCGTGAGCCGTCGGGTCGTTGCTGGCCAGCACCCGGTTCCAGCCCTCGCCCACGATGACCCCGTCCTTCACCACCACCGCCCCGAAGGGGCCGCCCGCGCCTTGATTCATGCCGTCCCTCGCCAGATCGATCGCCCGGCGCATGAAAATTTCATCGTTGTTCATGGCGGGATTCTCCCATCCGCCGACGGCTCCAGCGATCCAAAATTCGAGGTTCCTGGAGCAGAGTCGGGAACGTCTATCCGACGGTGCGGATTCGCACGCCCTGGCGGAGGCTGGCGAGGGGAGCTATTCCTAACGAAACAAACTCCTGGCCGACGAATCCGGTGTAGCCGCCGCTCACTGAGGCGGTTGGTAGGTGAAATGATAGAACTGCGTGCCGGAAACCCCGACAAGCTTCTCACACCGGCCGGTTCCGTCCGAAGCGAGCGCCTCCACATGGGTCCATTCCTTGAGGTCGGGGGACGACTCCAGATTGTAAACGAGACCCGGGGCGGCCTGGCAGGCAAGGGTCGCCGTGCCGTTTCCGTGGTCGGTGATCGCCACCGCATCCGGAGGCAGCACGATCAGCGTGAGCTGGTTTTGAGCGTCGAAGGGATCGGACCACTTTTCATCGGTGTAAACGGCGCTGCCGGTGAGCGTGTGGAGGAAGGCGGCGAGATCGTTCATCTGCTGCGGGCTGAGGCCGAGGTTCTGCACGCCGCCAGGACGCCTGAGCCGCGGGTCGAGATTCGCGTTATCGCCGGGGATGGCGTTGTAGTGGCTGATGATCTGGGCGAGCGTGGCGAAGCCTCCATCGTGCATGAAGGGACCGTTCGACTGCCCGCCGGGTCCGACTAGATCGCGCAGGCTGGGCGCGCGGGTGTTGGTAAGGTCGGTGCCGCCGCCGATTTTCGTGATGACGCCGTTGTTGCGGCTGTTGGGATCGATGTCGAACTCGGGCGCAGCGTGGCACGCGGCGCATCCGGCACCTATCTGGGGCTGGCCTGGAGGCGCTGGAGGATTGTTGAACAGGGCTTTGCCGTTGTTCTCCTGCGCGGTGAAGTTCGGGAACGGCGCTCCGTTGTTAGGGGCCTGCGCGCGGCCAACGTCGAACT
>JBIHZT010000183.1:0-6944 GCA_044240265.1 Luteolibacter sp.
TCTGGTCGATCGTCCGGCCTTCCGGTGTCGGCCAGGATCGCCATTGTTTTCCGTACACGGGTCCCAACTCGCCCTCGGCGTCCGCCCACTCGTCCCAGATCGTGACGCCGTTTTCCTTCAGATAGCGCGTGTTGGTTTCCCCGCGCAGGAACCATAAAAGTTCGTGGATGATGGAGCGCAGGTGCAGCTTTTTCGTCGTCACGCAGGGGAACCCTTCGCGCAGGTCGTAGCGTGCCTGCCTGCCGAAAACCGAGATCGTCCCGGTGCCGGTGCGGTCGGGGCGCTGCTCGCCGTGGGCCAGCACGTCGCGCATGAGATCGAGGTAAGCTTTCATACCCCGATCAAGCCATGGAGCGCCTTCCCCAAGCAAGAAATAAGGAATCTGAAATTTCCCGGGCTGAATTCTTGACGCTTTGATTTCTGCTATTCAGTTTCACAGAACTTCAAAAGGAGCAACCTATGGAAATTCACGGAACCGTTTACGACATTTTACACAACAAGATCGGCGAAATCTGGACCACCCACCCGGAGGACTCCGTTTATGACGCGATCCGCCGCATGGGCGAGCGGAACATCGGTGCGCTCGTTGCCGTGGAGGATGGCGAGGTCGTCGGCGTGCTGTCCGAACGCGATTACAGCCGCAAGGTGGTGCTCCAAGGGCGCACCTCCCGCGATACCAAGGTGGGAGAGATCATTTCCCGCCCGGCCATCACCGTGCGCAGCAAGGATGGCATCGAAAAGTGCATGCAGCTCATGACCGGCAACCGCATCCGCCACCTGCCTGTCGTCGATGACGGTCGCCTTGTCGGACTCATTTCCATCGGTGATCTGGTCAGCTGGGTGATGAATTCCCAGCGCCACACCATCCAGCAGTTGCAGGGTTATATCTCCGGCGACTACCCGGGTTGAGTTGTCCCCGCTTGGCGGTCGGATTTTTGTGATCCTCCTCCCCGAATGATTGGACCGCTTGCCGCCCCGGACACTTCCAGATGCTTGGGATGCATGAGCGGAAGCGGTCAGGATGAAGCGGACTCGGAAGAGTTCGTCAGTGAGCTGACGAACCATGAGGCCTTCAGCGCCGCCTTCGCGGTGGGATCGCTCACCGTCAGCGTCGACGGCGGGCGTCACTGAGTCGCGATCAAAAGGCGAACCATCCCGTCGGCTCGTCTTGAGTGGCGCAGTGCAGGCTCACATGCTCGTGGCCTGCCTCAGCCAGGCACTCGCGCAGCTTGGCCAGAATGATTTCCGGCGTGTTACAGTCCGAGCTCAAGTGGCCGAGCACCACCCGCCCGAGCGCCGAATGCGCGATCTCGCGGATCAGCTCGCTGACCTGCCCGTTGGACAAATGCCCGTGCCGCGAACTGATGCGCTGTTTGATCGACCACGGGCGTTTCGTGTCCGCTTCGAGCAATCCCTCGTCGTAATTCGCCTCCACGAAAATCCCGCACAGCCCGCGCAGCCGCTCCGTCATGCCGCGCGTCACGAATCCCGCGTCCGAGAGGAATCCCAGCCGCCGCGTGTCCTGCCCGACCACGAATCCCACCGGGTCCACCGCGTCGTGCTGGATCGCGAAGGTCTCCACCGCGACGCCGCCGATGGCGAACACTTGGCCCGCTTCGAAAAACTTCCACGTCCCGCCCTCGATCCCGGTTTCCCGCACCACCCGCGCCGTGGCCGGCGTGGTGAATACCGGCACCGGATGCTGCTTGAGAAAAATCTTCAGCCCGCGGACGTGGTCGCCGTGCTCGTGGGTCAGCAGGATGCCGTCGAGCGACGCCGGATCGATCCCGACCTGCCCGAGTCTCAGCGAAAGCTGCTTGGCGCTCAGGCCCGCATCAATCATCAGGCGTAGTCCGCCGCACTCGACGACCGCCGAGTTTCCCTTGCTTCCACTGCCCAGCACCGCAAAACGCATCATGCTCGGGACGGTGGCGTGCCGCGGGAAATCAGGCAAGCACTACGACACTTGCTGGCTTGTTAGATGGAGGGAAAAAAAGACCGCTGTGCCGTCCTTGGCGCTGTGAGCCACGTTCCGTAAACTCAATAGGTGGGATCGTCCGGCGCTTTTCCGTCTTCCTGTAAAGGCATGACATATTACGTCGGAAGAATGACCCCGGTTCAATCATATCGGTTCGGGCCAGCTACCAAAATAGGCGCACACAGCAGTCGAGGGCACCTTACCGCGAAGCCGATCCGCCGCAACCCAAAACATTAAAAAGAATGTGCTTCACAAATGGATTTTCAGGATTGCCAAACGCTGACCCGGGAGGCCTCGTCCCGGCAAGTGGAGGAGGGGGCCAAGGCTGCTTCGAGACCAAAGAAAAGCGCGCGTTGGATACCCCCCCGGATTTCACAACGCGCGCATTTTTTCCAGGTCACACGCTTGGGCCGTGTTCGGTTGACTTCCCCCCGGAGATCAATTCGAAACAAGTGGCCCGGCCTTTTGTGGCTGGTGTTCCGATGAGGCGAACCTCACGCAGAACGACGGCAAGGTAATTGAAAATCAGGAAAGGGGAAGGACTGAATTTCACCTTTTTCGCGAGGTCGGGATTTTCCGGGAAACCCACCGGTCACAACCATTTCATTTTTTTGAAAAGGATGAGCTGGCCCACGGCGATGGCTCCCATGATGCCCATGATCCAGAGGTAGCCGTGCGGGTGATAGAGTTCCGGCATGTTGAGCGGCAGCTTCTTGCCGGCGGCTGTCTCGGGGGCGAAGTTCATGCCATAGACGCCGACGATGAACGTCAGCGGGATGAAGATGGAGGTGATCACGGTGAGCACGCGCATGACCTCGTTGGTGCGCAGGCCGACGCTGGAGTGATAAAGCTCCATCAGCCCGGAGGTGAGCTCCTTGTAGCTCTCCACCAGGTCCATGAGCTGCACGGTGTGGTCGTAGCAGTCGCGCAGATAGATTTTCGTGGGGCTGGTGATGAAGCCGGACGGATCGTGCAGCAGGCCGTTCACCACGTCCCGCAGCGGCCAGACGAAGCGGCGCATCTGGGTGAGGCTGCGCTTGTATTCGTGCAGCGTCATCACCATCTCGCGGGACGGTTTTTCCAGCAGGTCATCCTCCAGCTCCTCGATGGATGTGCCGATGTTCTCGAGCACCGGGTAGTAGTGGTCGATGATGGAGTCCAGCAGCGCGTAGGCGAGGTAGTCCGCCTTCAGCTTCCGGATGGAGCCGCGCCCGCCGCGGATGCGTTCGCGGACGGGCTCGAAGACGTCGTAGGTGCCCTCCTCCTGCACGGTGATAAGGAAATTCCTGCCGAAAAACAGGCTCACCTGCTCGCCGCAGATCGTGTGGCTGTTGTTTTGATAGACCATTTGCGCCACGATGAACACATAGTCGGCGGTGTGCTCCACCTTGGGGCGCTGGCCGGTGTTGAGCACGTCCTCGAGGGCGAGCGGGTGGAGGTTGAAGCGCTCGCCGAGGAAGGTCAGCGCCTCGACGTCGCCGAGGCCGTCGATGTTGATCCAGGTGACTTTGCGGCTTTCGAAGTGCTCGGCGAGTTCGGACAGGTCGCCGATGTCGCGCTCCTCCAGCGTGTCCTTGTCGTATTCGATGATCTGGATGCCGGGCTTGCGGCTTTGGCCATCCACCAGATGGGGCGAGAGCGTGGCGGGTGGCGATCCTGGCGGGCCATGGCGCTTGGTGAACATGGCCGACAGTGTAGGGTTCCTGCAGCATGAGGCAAGCCACTGGATCGGGCCAGCCATCCCGGCACTTCGATCTTGTTCACTCCCCGATTCGCCCGGCCACCCAACTCCAGCCCAGCGCACCCACGCATGCCAGGACCAGCCCGATGCTCACCCATCCCGCAGCCCGTGTCCATCGCCCGGATCGCGAGGGGCCGGCAACCGATGCGCTGCCGGCCAATAATTGCAGCGCGATCACATGCAGCGGCAGCACCACCGCATTCACCACCTGGGTGGCGTAAATCAGCGGGATCAGCGGCAAGGAAGGCAGTGAGACCACGCTCACCGCCATGATCGTCAATCCGATGAACGCCGCATAAAACCACTGGAAATGCCGCGAATCCAGATCCAGAGACGCCGGTTCCCCCACGCCCTCGGCAATGGAATAGGCCGTCGCGATCGGTACGATGGCCGCCGCTAACAGCGCCGCACCCAGCAGGCCCGCGCCGAAGAGGATCGTCGCAAAGCGGCCCGCCAAGGGTCGCAGCGCCTTCGCCGCGTCTCCGGCATCGGCGATGTGGATGCCCGCCCTGTGCAGTGTCGCCGCGCAGGCCACCGCGATCGCCAGGCCGATCACTCCCGTTAGCACCGAGCCGATGATCACGTCCGCCCGCGCCCAATGCAGGGATTCCACCGAAATCTTCTTATCCACCGCGTAGGACTGGATGAATGCCAGACCCCAAGGTGCCAGCGTCGTGCCCAGCGCCGCGGCGATGGCGATCCATCCGGCCGGGCTCGTCGGCAGGTGCGGGATCAGCGAGTGATGCCACACCGCGCTCCAGTCCGGCCCTGCCAGCAGCCCGTCCACGATGTAGAGCGCCAGCGTCGCCGAGATGATCAGAAGCACCCGCTCCACCCGGTGGAACGAACCGAGCACCACCACCAGGGAAATCAACACCCCCGCCGCCGGCGCGCTGATCCACGATGGGATGCCCGCCAATCCGCACGCCGCCGAGATGCCGGCATACTCCGCGCAGATCGTTCCGAAGTTGGCGAAAAGCAGCCCGCCCACCGCGAAGTAGCCCGCTCCGCGTCCCCATTTCTCCCGGATGAGGCCCACGAATCCCTTGCCCGTCGCCGCTCCCAGTCGCACTGCCATGAGGTGGAATTGCACTAACAACACCGTCGAGGCCGGGATGATCCAGAGCAGCGTGTAGCCGAAATCCGCACCCAGTACCGAGTAAGTCGTGATGCCCGCCGGATCATCGTCGGAAAGCCCGGCCAGCAGTCCCGGACCCAGCACTGCGAGAAACGCAATCCACGTTCCGCGTCCGGACTCGCGCATCCGGCCGAATCTCTGCCAGACGCCCCGCTGGTGGTGGGCCACCGCGTGCGGCGGCGAGCCCCGCTTCAACCGCCTTTTCCGGGCGGCGTGCCATGCGGCCTTATGCATTCCCGGACCTCCTTCCCGGCGCTCGGCATTCCGAATGGTGATGCGGCCACATAAGCCGAGTCTGCCGCTCGAAATCCGATCACGCCAGAAGAAATGCGGAGTGGTAATTCGGGGATACTCGTCTTCGTATCCGGCACGGAGCTTGTGCGGTCACAGCCATCCCTTGCGCCGGCAGAACCAGAACGGCAGGGCGACCGAGCAGGCCATCACCAAAATCGCAAACGGGTAACCGAGCTGCCACCGGAGTTCAGGCATCACGTCGAAGTTCATGCCATAGATGCTGGCGACGAGGGTGGGCGGCAGAAAGATGACCGCTGCGACGGTGAAGATTTTCACAATCGTGTTCTGCTCGATGTTGATGAGCCCGAGCGTGGCATCGAGCATGAAGCTGACTTTCGAGGCGAGAAACCCGGCGAACTCGGCGAGCGATTGGAGGTCGCGCATGATGGGTCTGAGTTTCTGATAGCTCGAGCAATCCGGGTTGATGCCGGGACCGTCGGAATCATCATGCCCGGCATACTGCACCAATCGGGTCAGGCCCACGATGCAGTCGCGCTCGCGGCCGATGAGGTCGCCACTGCGGCCCAGCCGGTAGATCGCGTCGCGCAGGTTGTTCTCGGATTCCTTCGCCCGCTTCAGCCGGGAAAAAATCCGGTGCGACAACTCGTCCATTTCCTTGGACAGTCGTTCCAAGAGATCCGCCTGGCGATCCACCATGGCCTCGATCAGCGCCACGAAAACCTGGTCCCGGTTCGGTTGCGGGCGCTTGGCGAACAGGTTGACGGTTTGCTTGAAACTGTGTGGATCCACATTCCGGATGGTGAGCAGGTGATCCTTGACGAACACGAAGCCGATCTCGGTCGAATGCGGATCCTCGCTCTCGGTGCTGACCAGCAGCGGGGTGGTGAGAAAGCGGGCGTCATCCTCGCAATAGAGACGGCTCGTACTTTCGATTTCACGCATCTCCTCACGCGTGGGAAGTGAGATCCCGAAATGCTTTTCGGTGGCCGTAACCTCGGCCGGGGTGGCGTTCAGTAAATCGATCCACACAATCTCGGGTGAGAGTGTCGAGGAGAGCTCTTCCGCGGCGATCGCTGCACCTTTGGACGGAGACGGATGGCAGAAAATCGGCATGCCCGGATCCTATGGCCAGGCGTTTTGTTGTCCAGCCGCGAGACTTGTCGCGCTTGCCCTGCTGGTGCAATTGGTGCGTGCTTACTCTTGCGGCACGGTCAGTTGGATCGCTTTGTGGTCGCTTGGCTTCTTCGCCGGAAACAGTGGGGTGGTGATCGGGAAGCCATTCGAGGTTCCACGAGACCACCTTGAGCGGAGCAAGGGCATGCAGGCTGGTGGTGCCGAGAGTGAGGACGGCGAGAAGGAAACAGAGGCGGTTCAATCGAATGGGTTTGGTGATTGTAGCCGGAGACTCGGACTCCACTCCGGCATGGGGAAGACCAATAGCATGACTGCTATACTAGAATTTCAGGAGAGCGGGCTTTTCCGCGTCCCGGTTGAGCTTTTCACACACCAGCGCGCAAAGCTCGAAGACCATGGGTTCCGCGATCCCATAGAGCACCTGCGTCGCCTGCTTGCGGCGGGTGACAAGGCCGGCGTCGTAGAGCAGCTTGAGCTGCTTGGACACGTTCGCCTGGCTGGTGGGCAACTGCTCGACGATTTCGGAAACACTGAGTTCTCCGGCCTTCAGTTCCTGGATGATCGCCAGCCGGGTCGGCTCGGCGAAGGCGCGGAACAAATTGGCAACACGTTCAAGTTGGGCGGCGGATAGTTTCACGGGCGGGAAATTATCACGAAAAATTTCATTTGCAAACATAACCATGTGGCGATACAGCTAT
>JBIHZT010000005.1:0-21739 GCA_044240265.1 Luteolibacter sp.
TAGGAACGCCCCGCCTTTTCCGTCCGGTAGAAACACGAGACCGGGATTGGTGCAGAACTGGCCGACGCCAAGCGTGAGCGAGCCGAAAAACGCCTCCGCCAGGGCTTCCTCGCCCCGCTCAAGCGCGCCGGGGAGAATGACGACCGGATTGACCGAACTCATCTCCGCGTAAACCGGGATCGGCTGCGGGCGGTTTGCTGCAATTTCCATCAGCGCGGTGCCGCCGGCGCGTGAACCGGTGAAACCGACCGCCTGGGTGACGGGGTGCTTGACCACGACCTGCCCCACCTTGCGGCCGCCGCCATAGAGCACGGAAAAAACGCCTTCCGGCATGTGAGTCAGCCTGGCGGCGCGGATCACCGCCGCAGCGACGATTTCCGCCACTCCGGGATGCGAGGCGTGGGCGATGACAACCACCGGACAACCCGCCGCAAGCGCCGAGGCGGTATCGCCACCGGCGACCGAGTAGGCTAACGGAAAATTACTCGCACAGAAAACCGCGACGGGACCGAGCGGGCGCAGCATCGAGCGCAGATCCACCTTGGGGACAGGCTTGCGGTCCGGCTCCGCGCGGTCGATGCGGGCATCCACCCAGGAACCTTCCTCGATCTGCGCGGCATACATCCGGAGTTGGCCGACGGTGCGGCCTGTCTCACCACGCAAGCGCGGCTCGGCCAGCGCGGTTTCCAACTGGCCGCGCGCGACGATGTCTTCCACGGCCCCTTCGATTTCCACGGCGATGGCACGGAGGAAGTCCGCGCGGACCTTGCCTGATAGAGCGGAAAAAATCGGGAACGCGGCGGCTGCGAGGGTCATGGCTTTTTCCACCTCCCCCGGCGTGGCGGCGAGATAGGCGGGCTCCAGAATCGCGCCGGTGCCGGGCTGGACGCCGTTCCCGCAGGCCTCAGAGCCGGTGGAGCGTGAGTAGCCGATGAAGGAGGTGCCGAGAAGCGGAGTGGTCATGGTGGTGTAGGATAGGGGGAAGGAACGTCTCGTCCCTTCTTGATGAATGGACGAGACGTCCATTCCCCTTATTTCAGAGCGCCGGGGCGGTGGCTAGGGCTTTCTCGATGATGGCGGTGGCTTCGGCGAGCTCGGCACCGACGAGCTCCAGGCGCGGCGGGCGGACGCGGTTGTTGCCGAGTTTACCGCCGGTGGCGAGGTTCTGTTGGAGTTTGATGAGCTGGACGAACTTGACCACGGTGTCCATCCGCAGCATCGGCAGCATCCAGTGATAGAGCGGCATCGCTTCCTCGATGCGGCCGGTGGTGCCGAGCTCCAGCAGCTTCACGTTGTAGGCAGGGAAAGCGTCGCCCACGCCGGTGATCCAGAATTTCGCGCCCATCGCGAAACCTTCGAGCGCGCAGTCATCCACGCCCACGCCGAGCGCCACGCGGTCGCCGCAGACTTCGCGGATGCCGGCAATGCGGCGTGCGTCGGTGGAGGATTCCTTGACGGCGGCCACGTTGGGAAGCTCGTCGGCGAGCTCCTTGATGTGGGATGGCGTGAAATCGGTTTTGTAGGCGACGGGATTGTTATAAATGATGCACGGCAGGTCGGTGGCGCTGATGACGGCGGTCATGTGCGCTTTCATTTCACGCCAGTCGGACGAGTAAAGATAGGGCGGCAGCACCATCAGCCCGCGGCAGCCGTTGTCCTTGGCGGCCTTGGCGAGATCGACTGCCTCCCGGGTGGATAGAGAAGCGATGCCGGGAATGATCGGCGTGTTAGGCAAGGCGGCGACGTAGGTTTTTTGCAGCGCGATTTTCTCCTCGAAGGAAAGCGTGGCACCCTCGCCGAGCGAGCCGTGACAGACGATGGCGGTGCAGCCGTGCCCGACCAGCCACTTGCCGTGCTCGGCCATGAGGCCGTGGTCGATGGTGAGCTCTGCGTTGAATTGCGTCAGTGTCGCGGGCATGACGCCCTTCCATTGGATACTCATTTGAATTTATGGTTAGTTTGAAGATGGGATGCCGTGGCGGAATGGATCGGCGGGATTGAAATGATAGATGCTCTGGCCGTTCACCCAGGCGCGACCGGAGACGCGCGGGATGATCCTGCCGTCCGGCAGTTCATCGAAGGCACCGAGGAACACGGTGTCGAGAATGCCGGCCTGACGCCAGGCTTCACCGGGTTTGAGTTTTCCGGCGGCCTGGAGGCAGGCGAGTTTCGCACTGGTGCCGGTGCCGCATGGCGAGCGGTCGTAGGCTTTTCCCGGGCAAAGCACGAAGTTGCGGCTGTCGGCGAGGACAGGATCGCCGGGTGGCCCGAACACTTCGATGTGATCGATTTCCATGCCGCCGTCACCGGTGATGCCTTGTCTTCCGAGTTCATGGCGGACGGCACAGGTGAATTTGGTAAGGTCCTCAAGATTCCCGAAAGCCACCTCGGGGCCTTGCCCATCGACAAGGAAAAACCAGTTTCCGCCCCATGCGATGTCGCCGCGGACGGTGCCCCAGCCGGGGACTTCCACCGCCACCGCGGCAGCTTTGCGGTAGCTAGGGACATTCGCGACTTCCACCGAGCCGTCGGTCCGGAGTTCCGCCGCGATGACTCCGACGGGCGTGTCGATGCGATGCACGCCGGGTGCGATTTTCCCCAAATGTGCCAAGGTCACCACGAGGCCGATGGTGCCGTGGATGCACATGTTGAGCGTGGAGACATTGTTGAAAAAAATCACACCGCAGCAGCAATCCGGCTCGTAGGGCTCGCACAACAGCGCCCCGACCATCGCCTCGTGCCCGCGTGGCTCGTTGCAAACCGCACTGCGCAGCCAGTCGTGTTTTTCCCGTAGAATCCTTGCCCGCCCGGCGATCGGACCATCGCCCAAATCCGGCCCGCCGGAAATGACGACCCGGGTGGGTTCGCCTTCCGTGTGGGAATCGATGATGTGCAGCGGCGCTTGGCTCATGGTTTACGGTTTGTTTATAGCACCCCGGTCTTGGCGAATGCCCTAGCGATGGCTTCCGAATTCGTATAGGACGGGCGCGCCGGGAAATCCAACATGAACAAGGCCGCCTCCTACCGTAAAAAATTCTTCGATTCACTTGAGGGCATGCTGCCCGTGGACCGGCTTTTCGACGGCGTGCCAGACATCGTTTTTTTCGTCAAGGACGCGGATGGCCGCTACATGGCCGTGAACGACACGCTCGCCACCCGCTGCGGCCTGGCGGGCAAGGACGACGCCATCGGCCTGACCGCCGGCGAGCTTTTCCCGCCGCCGCTGGGCGACGCCTTCGCCCTTCAGGATCAGGAAATCCTGCGCGGTGGCCATCCCATCCGCAATCACCTCGAGCTCCACCTCTATCCCGGCGGCCGCAGCGGATGGTGCCTGACTTTCAAGGAACCGATCATCGGGAAAAACGGGGAAGTCACCGGCATCTGCGGCATTTCCCGCGATCTTCAATCGCCCGGCGAAGCAGGCGGGGAGTTCGCCGCCATGTCCGCCGCCATCGACCACATCCACCATCATTACGATGAAGCCCTGCGCCTTCCCGGCCTCGCGGAAATGGCGGGGCTTTCCGTCTATCAGTTCGACCAGCGGATCCGGGCGCTCTTCCATGTCACCGCCGGACAGTATCTGGTGAAGGTCCGCATCGACGCCGCCTGCCTGCGCCTTTCCGGCAGCGACGAGCCCATCGCCCAAATCGCCCTCTCCTGTGGCTACTCCGACCAATCCAGCTTCTCGCGGCAGTTCAAGCAGGCCGTCGGCATCAGTCCGCTGGCTTATCGGAAGAAGCTCAAATCCGAGGCGGAGCGGACTAACTGAACCTTTCAACCGCCAGCGCCTCGGTCGGGCGGAATGGCGGATCTCCCACAAGCAGGTCCGCCACCAGCCGGCCGGTGACGGGAGCGAGGCTGAGCCCCATCATGGCATGGCCGGTGGCGACCAGTAGATTGGGCAGGCCACTCACATTTCCCAGATAGGGAATCCCGTCAGGCGAAACCGGGCGCAGTCCGGCCCAGGGCTGGATGCCATCGAAATCCCGCTCGGAAAACTTCGGGAAATACGCATGCACCGACTTCACGATGCCACGAACCCGCGCCGGATTGATCGAGAGATCCAGCCCGCCGACTTCCATGGTGCCGCCGAAGCGCAGGCTGCCGCCCATCGGCGTGATCGCAACCTTGGCCTCGGCGAAGATCGAGCAAAGCCGCGGCAATTCCGGCGGCGCGGGCAGGGTCAGCGAGTAGCCTTTTCCCGCTTGGAGCGGCAGTTTCACACCGATCCGCTCAAGCAGCTTCGGCGTCCATGATCCACCTGCCAGGACAAACCGCGCGCCTTCGAGTTTCCGACCGTTCCCTCTCACGGAAGCCACCTGGCCGTTTTTCGCCTCGATGCGGTCGATCTCCACGCCGCTTTCAAAAACACCGCCCAGATCCGCAACCCGCCGCCGCATCGTCGCCATGAAGCGCGCCGGATCGAGGTGGCAGTCCTCGGGAAAATAAACCGCACCGGCCACGTCCATCGTGATCGCCGGATCCAGCTTCGCGGTCCCGGCGGCATCGACCACCTCCGCCTTCAGACCGATTTCATTCGCCGCGTGGGCCACCTCCGCCTCTTCGTCGAGGCCCTTCGCCGTCTTGCAAAGCATCAGCAGGCCGCGCGTCGCCAGGCCGAAGTCCTCGTCTTCCGCCAGCTCCGCGAACAATCGCCGGCTTTCCAGATTCAGATCGCGCAGTAGTTCCCGCGATTCCGCGACATGCCGGGCGGTGGAGTGGCGGTAGAACAGCCATCCCCAGCGCATGAGATCCGGATTCACCCGGGGCCGGACGTAGAACGGGCTCTCCGGATTGAACATCCAACGCAGGCCCTTCGCGATCATGCCCGGCGCGGCCAGCGGCGTGAAATGACTGGGCACGATCATGCCCGCGTTTCCCATCGAGCAATTGTCGCCACCCGCCGCCTCGCGCTCCACCACCGTGACGGCAAACCCGCGCTTCAGCGCATAATACGCCGAGCAAAGCCCGATCACGCCACCACCTACGATCACCACCCGGTCCTTGTTCATTTCCCACAGACTACACCGCGTGTCTTGCCCGAGTCTGGAGAAATTCCTGAGGAAACCGCCATGTGGCAGCCTTGCCGGTCGCCCAATCACACCCCGCAAAGTTCGGAAAATCCCGTTTTTCTTGTTGCAAGCCAATCTCAATTGACGATCTTAATCGCGGATGCCCGCCACCCTTTCAGCCGATTTGGAAATCGACAGCGCCGTGACCTTGAACCAGGCCAAGGTGGGCTGTGACATGCAGATCCGGATCCTCAGCGGCCCGGGCTGTGATCGGCTGCGCGATCTCGGGTTCTGCGAGCAGCTGCAGGTGCGGAAACTCGCCGGCGGCCGGAATCTGATTTGCTCGATCTGTGGCACCCGCATGGCGATCAGCCGCGAGCTGGCGGAGCAGGTGATGGTTTCTCCCGTGGGGTGATTTGTCATGTCCGACGTACCTTCGACGATCGCGCTGATCGGCAATCCAAACGCCGGCAAGACCACGCTTTTCAACGCGCTCACCGGGGCGAACCAACGCGTCGGCAACTACGCCGGCGTCACCGTGGAGGTGAAATCCGGCGAAACCTTCACCCCGCACGGCCGCAAGCTGCGCGTGCTCGACCTGCCAGGCTGCTACTCGCTGCGGGCGAATTCCCCGGATGAAAAAGTCGCGCTCGACGCGCTCAACGGCCGCCTCCCCGGTGAGCAAATACCGGATCTCGTCGTCTGCGTGCTGGACGCCTCGAATCTGGAACGCCACCTCCAGCTCGCCCTGCAAGTCATTGAGCTCGGCCTGCCCTGCGTGCTCGCACTCAACATGGTCGATGTCGCCGAGCGCACCGGCCTGCGGCTCGATCCTGCGAAACTTTCCGAAGAACTCGGCGTGCCGGTCGTGCCGATGCAGGCGAACGCGAAGAAGGGAATCGTCGAGCTGAAACAAGCGCTGCGATTCCCCCACCCCATCGCCTCCGAGGCCACCTGGATCGCGAACGAAGCGGATCCGGAGGCCGGCCGTCGCGCCTTCATCACCCGGCTTTGCGAACTCGCCGCCCGCCGCCCGGACGCGCACCAACAGACTCTATCCGACAAGATCGACTCCGTCCTGCTGCACCCCGTTTACGGCTGGATCGCCCTGGTCGCCATTTTCTTCACCGTCTTCTGGGCCATCTTCTCCTTCGCGGAAATCCCGATGGGCTGGATCGAGTCCGCCCAAGGTGCGCTCGGCGGCTGGGTGGAATCGCTGATGGCGGACGGAGACCTGCGCTCGCTGGTGGTGGACGGCGTCATCGGCGGAGTCGGCGGCGTGGTGGTGTTCTTGCCGCAAATCATTCTGCTGTTTCTGTTCATCGGACTGCTGGAAAGTTCCGGCTACATGGCGCGCGCGGCCTATCTGATGGATGGCGTGATGGCCCGCGCCGGTCTCAGCGGGAAGGCCTTCCTGCCGCTATTCAGCTCCTACGCCTGCGCGATTCCCGGCGTGATGGCCACCCGCACGATCGACTCGGCCAAGGAACGGCTGGTGACGATTTTCGTCGCGCCATGGATGAGCTGCTCGGCGCGACTGCCGGTCTATTTCCTCATCATCCCGCTGCTGTTGCATGAAAAGGAAGGCACCTGGAAACAGGCGGCGGTGATGTTCGCGATCTACGCCCTGGGCACGACCACCGCCTTCGTCGTCGCCCGGATCCTGCGCGGAAAACTCGGTGAGGACATCAGCCCGGGACATTTCCTGCTAGAGCTTCCACCGTATCGCAAGCCGCAGTGGAGTTATATCTTCCGGCATGTGCTGGACCGGGCGTGGTCGTTCGTGAAAAAAGCGGGAACCATCATCCTCGGGCTTTCCATCCTGCTCTGGGCGCTGAGCACCTATCCGAAACACGACGGCGACGACGACGCGGCGGCGCTCGCCCACAGCGCGATGGGCCGCATCGGCGCGGTGATCGAGCCGGTCGTGAAACCGCTCGGGTTCGACGGCCGGATGGGCACGGCGATCCTGACATCGTTCGCCGCGCGCGAGGTCTTCGTCTCGTCGATGGCGATTCTCTATCGGGTTGAGGAAGCGGATGACGAGGAGCAGACCCGCAACGTGCTGCGCGACCAGCTCGCCGCCTCCAAGTGGCCGGACGGCCGCCCGATTTTCACGCCGCTGTCGCTTATCTCGCTGCTGGTGTTTTTCATTTACGCGCTGCAATGCCTGCCGACGAGCGCGGTGGTCGCCCGCGAATCCGGATCGTGGAAATGGGCGGTCGGGCAATTCATTTTCATGACCGGCTTCGCCTACGTCGCCTCGCTCGTGGTGTTTCAATCCGGCAGACTCATCGGATTCTAACATGGACTGGCAAACCCTCACCGCCGCGGGGATCGTGATCGTCACGCTCACCATTTTCCTCGTCCGCCTCGCCCGCCCGAAGAAAAAATCCGGCTGCGGCCACGGCTGCGGCTGTGAGAAAACCCACAAGCCCTGATCGTTCACGGCAGCCGCATCCGGTCCGGGACCCCGAAGGTCTTGATGCGCGACGAACCGCCATTTTCCAACGACACCCGGGAGTTCGAAAGGCCCCACCATTTCGCGCTCGGGGCTGGAGACTTCCGCTCCCGGCAAACACATTGACACTTCGTTTTCCTTGCCCGCTCCCACCCCGTCACCCACTCTCCGCGCGTGGTGGAGGAAAACGACGAGAATCCCATGAGCGAGTTGATGCGGGCGCTGGATGCGTCCGATTGCTCCGCCTTGCTCGCCGCCGCCGAGGACATCCACTACGCCGACCTTGCGCACCTCTACGAGAATCTGGACGACGGGAAGCGCGACCTCCTGCTCAAGACCATCGGCCCGGAACTCGCCACCGACCTCATCGCGGAACTCCCCTACCCGCTCATCGAGGAGGCGCTGAATCATTTCAAACCCGCCCAGCTGAGGGTGCTGCTGGGAAACCTATCCGACGACGACCGCGTGGACGTCTTCCAGGTGGTGAGCGAGGAAGCGCAGGTCCGCTTCTTCAGCCTGCTAGGCCCGCGCGACAAGGAGCTCACGCGGAACCTCCTCAAATACGAAGAGGACACCGCCGGCGGCCGGATGACCACCCAGGTCGGCCGTATCACCGCGGACATGACAGTAAAACAGGCCATCACCGTGCTCCGCCGCGACCGCGAGGACGCGGAGACGCTGGCCCGCATTTTCGTGGTGGACGAGCAGGGTCGGCTCGTCGGAAAAGTCCGCCTGCGGGACCTCGCATTCAGCACCTGGGACACGCCGGTCCACGACATCATGGAACCGGCGGACGAGACCATCCTTGCCTCCGCCGACCAGGAGGAGGCCGCGCGGACACTGTCAAAATACGACCTCATCGTGCTGCCGGTGGTGGATGAATTCCACCACCTGCTAGGCGTTCTCACCTATGACGACGCGCTCGAGATCCTCCAGGAGGAGTCCACCGAGGACATCGAAAAACTCTCCGGTATCGCGGGCGAGCAGTCGGAGGTTTCCTATCTGAACACCAGCGTCACCACCCAATACCGACGCCGTGTTTCATGGCTGGTAGGGCTGGCGTTTCTATCCATCGGCTCCGGTTACGTGATGTATCGCTTCAGCGAGGTGCTGGAAAAGGCATTCGTGCTCGCGTTGTTCCTGCCCATGGTGGTCGCCGCCGGCGGCAACTCCGGCGGACAGGCCGCGACCATGGTCATCCGGGCAATGGCACTCGGGGAGATCAGCACCGGCAACGCCTTGCGCATCGCCTGGAAGGAGGCGCGCACCGGGATCTCGCTCGGCATCACCCTGGGCGTCACCATGGCGGCGTTCATCAGCTTCATCCTCCCGCACATGCAGAACGGCACCGGAGCGGATTTCGATTTCCTTCACCTGGCCCTCGCCGTTTCGCTCGCACTGGTGGTGCAGGTTCTATCCGCCACGGTGCTTGGCGCGCTGCTCCCGATCTGCGCCCGGGCGATCGATCTGGATCCCGCCGTCGTGTCCGCGCCGTCGCTGGCATCGACGGTGGATATCTCGGGCATGATGATTTATTTCACCATCGTAGGCGCGATCCTGCACCTTCACTAACGGCCCGCGAAAAGCCGACCTTCAGCCCGGGCGCGGAGAACTTCGCCGCCACTCCCCGGAATCACCCACGGCTACAGGTGATCGCCTCCACCCGCCACAGCCAACCTAGCAGGAGGAAATATCCCGCGAATTCGAAGGCCTTGCTCCAATATTGGATCGGCGCGTCGCCACCGTGACAGCCGCAGGAAATATCCAGCCCCTTGAACCACGCCCATCCGATAGAAATAGAAAACACCACCACCAGCCCACAAAGCGTTAGGATCGCGCCCTTCCGCAGGATTCCAAGCATCAGGCAGAGCCCGGCGATGAGTTCCAACCACGGCACCGTGTAGGCAGCCACCGCGTCCCATGGCGCCTTGACGAGCTGATAGTTCGCCACGTCACGGGTGAAACGGTCGAGCCCGCTGCCGAAAATTTTCATGCCGCCGCTATACAAGAACCACGTTCCCAGCAGGACGCGGGCGATTAAGGCTGTTGCTTGCATGACAAGGAATAACTTCGCGGCGAACGGTGACCGCCGCTACACCGGTTGCAGGAACCGTCGCTGCGCCTGCTCCTCGGGATTGTGCGGCTGCGTCGCGTTCTCCGGCTTGGTATCCGCAAGAAGTTCGTCGCGGAATTTCCCGATGATCGCTTCCACCGGCCAGGACGAGGCTTCTCCGAAGGCGCAGATCGTACGGCCGTCGATTTGATAAGCCACGCTCTCCAGCGTTTCGATGTCGGACGGGCTGGCCTCCCCGGCGACAAGGCGGTCGGAAATTTTCTTCATCCACGTAGAGCCCTCGCGGCACGGCGTGCACTGGCCACAGGATTCGTGGGCGTAGAAGGCGTTGAGATTGTTGAGCACCCACGACATCTTGCGGGTGTCGTCGAGCACGATCACGCCGCCGGAGCCGGCCATCGAGCCGCAGGCGGCGAGCGTGTCGAAGTCCATCTGGATGTCCCAGAAATCGAGATCCTTGGTGGTGCCGTCCGGGTTCTTGAGTTTGAAAACCTCGTTGCACTTGAGGATTTTCGAGGACGATCCGCCGGGGATCACCGCTTTGAACTCGCGCCCGTCCTTCGGTCCACCGCACATGTCGTAGAGCAGCTCGCGCATCGTCACCTTGCCGACCTCGACCTCGAAATAACCTGGGTTTTTCACATCACCCGAGACACAGAGGATCCGCGTGCCGGTATTTCTGGCCACTCCGAGTTTCGAGTATTCGTCGCCACCCATGCGGATGATTTGCTTCACGTGGCAGAGTGATTCCACGTTGTTGACGATCGTCGGGCACATGTAGAGCCCGAGCGCCGCCGGGAAATACGGTGGCTTGATCCGTGGATACGGGCGCTTGCCTTCGAGCGATTCGATGAGTCCCGTTTCCTCGCCGCAGATGTAGGCGCCGGCGCCGCGGTGGACGTAGATTTCCACATCCACGCCGGAGCCCAACACGTTCTTGCCGAGGAAATTGTGGGCGCGCGCCTCTTCGATCGCCCGCTCCACGATCAGCGCCGCTTCCGGGAACTCCTCGCGGATGTAGATGTAAGCCGTCTTCGCGCCCACCGCATAGGCGGCGATCACCATGCCCTCGACGAGCTGGTGCGGATCCTGGTGGAGAATGTAGCGGTCCTTGAACGTGCCCGGCTCGGATTCGTCGCCGTTGCAGATCAGGTAAACCGGCTTGGTGTTGTTCGGCGGAATGAAGGTCCATTTCATCCCGGTCGGGAAGCCCGCGCCGCCGCGACCGCGCAGGCCCGACTTTTTCACCTCCTCGGTGACCTCCTTCGGCTGCATGGCGAAGGCCTTTTTCAAATCTTCGTATCCACCGTCTCGCAGGTAACACCCGATCGATGGGTCCCAGCCCTCCCGGTCCACATTCTTGAAAATAAGCCGGTATTCGCGGGCGTGTGGCTGCTTGGTGTAAGTGATCATGCGGGGAACTTCCGGCGCAGTATTGGCAGGGAAACCCGCCAAGCAAAACCCAATTTTGGCAAAAATCGCCCCACGACTTCCGACGCGCCGGCATCGCCGCTTTTGCAACCAGCCGTCGCGGCACCATCAAGCGCAAGGCCTCCCGCCTCCGCCTACAGCTTTCCGGATAAGACATCCCAGGATTTCAATGTTGGTGATTTCAATTGATTGATCCGCCTCTCACAATCCACACACTCCGAATCATGAACGAACCGATGGAAAAACCGATAGGTCCGCGCCAGCTTTCGCTGTGCCCCTGCAAAAGCCGCGAAACCTATGCCGCTTGCTGCGAGCCCTTCCACCTCGGCCGGGCGAAACCGGCGACCGCCGAGCAACTGATGCGCTCCCGCTACAGCGCCTATTTTTTCCGACTCGTCGATTACCTCGTCTCCACCACCCACCCGGACACCCGCGACCGCAATTTGAAAACCCGCCTGGAAGAGACCATCCACGAGACGAACTGGCGCTTCCTCACCATCCTGGGATCCTCCAAGGGCGGTCCCGAGGAGAAGGTCGGAAAAGTCGAATTCGTCGCCGAATACTTCGAGGACGGCCAGCCCCGAGAACTCCACGAACGCTCCCGCTTCAAACGCCACCAAGGCGCCTGGAAATACCTCGACGGAAAAGGCTGAACCGATCATCAACCCTCATCCTTGCGCGTCTGTAACCAGCAATAAAGGCCCGGAGGCATACGCTTCATTGCAGCCACCAGCCTGAATAAAGTCCGAAAGCCCCATGACCTTTAAATGCCTTACAAAGGGCCTGACCTTTTATAAAATTTTTCTCGCCAAGTCTTCTGCGACGCGGTAATTTCCTGGCATGAGAAAATCCAGGTGGCTGGCGAGTTGGCGGAATTCCGAACGAAAACCGGTATTTTACCATTGCATCTCGCGAGTGGTGGACCGGCGTTTCGTATTGGGGGCGGAAGAGAAGGAGAAATTCCGGACGTTGATGCGGATTTATGAAAAATTCTCCGGGTGCAGGGTGACCGCCTACTGTCTGATGGACAATCACTTCCATCTTCTACTTGAAGTTCCACCGAAGCCGGCGGCGGAGCTCTCGGACTTGGAGTTGCTGGAACGGCTGTCGGCGATTTACGACGAAGCTTTTGTCTCGGAAGTGGCAGGGGAACTGGTGGAGGCGAGGCGTCAGGTGGCGGAGGGACTGGCGACGAAAACGGTGGTGATCGGCAGGATTTACGAACGCTTCACCTACCGGATGCACGACTTGGGAGAATTCATGAAGGGCGTGCTGCAACGCTATACCCAATGGCACAACCGGGCGCATTCGCGGACCGGCCGGCTTTGGGAGGACCGGTTCAAGAGCGTGATCGTGGAAGACGGCATCACGGCCAAAACGATCGCGGCTTATATCGACCTGAATCCAGTGCGCTCCGGGATGGTGAAGGATCCTGCGGACTACCGTTGGAGCAGTTATGGCGAGGCGATCGGTGGGGGAGCGAAAGGGAATGGAAAAACGGCCCGCGCGGGATTGGTGAGGGCGCTGCGTGCCCACCAGGGAGTGATGGCGGATGCCGCCCTCTGGGCGGATGACGTTGCACGGGAATACCGGCGGATTCTGATGGCGGGCGCTGTTGAAAAGAGCTCTGAAGACATCGACCGGGATGGGAAAGTGGCGTTGAAGACACTACGCAAAGGGATTTCAAAGGAAACGGCAGCGCCGGAACGCGAGAGGGACGGAGAGATTCCCCTCGGGAAGGTTTTGCGCTGCCGGATCCGCTATTTCACCGACGGTGCGGTAATCGGCAGCCGGGGGTTTGTGGACGAGGCGTTTGCCAAATGCCGCGAGCGCTTCGGATCGAGGCGCAAGTCCGGCGCGAGGAAGCTCAAGGGAGCCGCAGCACCTGCGGGCGGGCTTCTTTGGAGTTTAAGGGATTTGAAAAAGGGGATCGTTTGATTCGAGTCCTGTCTGGCAGTCCCTGCCATCACCTCGAAATTCTTGCGGATAACGACAGCCTCTCCAGGCAAGCAAATTTCCAGGGACCGCACGGCATTTCCTTTGTCATTCGCAGGATTTCACTCAGGCTACAGCGCCCATGATTGACCGCATCCTTGCCAAACGCATTGTCCCCGTCGTCGTCCTAGACCGTGTCGAATCCGCCGAGCCTCTCGCCGAAGCCTTGCTCGCCGGTGGACTCGACATCATGGAAATCACCTTCCGCACCGCGGCCGCCGAGGCGTCCATCGGGCGGATCGCCGCCAGTTTTCCGGAAATCCTGCTCGGCGCCGGGACGCTGTTGGAAAAGGACCAGGTCAAGCGCGCCAAGGATGCCGGAGCCGTCTTCGGCCTCGCTCCCGGCTTCAACCCGGAAATCGTCGCCGCGGCAAAAGACGTGGACCTGCAGTTTTCCCCAGGAGTGATGACTCCCAGCGAGGTGGAGGGCGCACTCGCCTTCGGATGCAAGCTACTCAAGTTCTTCCCGGCGGAGGTCGCCGGCGGCGTGAACATGCTCAAGGCGCTCGCCGGCCCCTACGGCCACACCGGCGTTAGATTCATCCCTACCGGCGGCGTCTCCCTGGCCAATCTCGCGGCCTACCTGAAGCTCCCCGTGGTCGCCGCCATCGGCGGCTCGTGGATGGTGGACAAGCAACTCGTCAACGACGGCAAGTGGGCGGAGATCACCCGCATCACCCGCGAGGCGCTGGCCGCCGCAGCCGAGGCTCGATAGAAAATCAGAGCTCCTGCTCGATGGCCTTGAGCGTCAGGAAAAGCTCTTGCCAGCGGCGGAGGCGGGGCTCGATGGCGAGCTTCTCGCGCGCGAGATGGGTCCTAACGACAGATAGCGACCCCGCATAATCCTGGAAAACAACCCGCAGCGCCTCTTCATAGTCCGCATACAGGGTACTGGCGAAACCGCCGCAGGTATCAAGCAGGCGCCGTTGAAATTCCGCGGTAATGGCTTTGCGGGTGACCGTGGCGACGACGATGCCACCGATGAAGAAGGCGGCGGACAATCCGCAGAGGATGGCAGGCGCCCACTGGACGCCGAGCGCGCCGCAGACGGCTCCGCCGGTGAGCAGCAGCAGCGTCATGAATGTGAAGGACTTAAGCGCCACATTCCGCCGGCGGAGGTCCTTGTCGAGCTGGTTGCGGACTTTGAGATTGTCGATACCCTGGCGCGCGGCGATGCCGAGTCTTTGCACGAAGCGCTTCTTGGCGACCGCGAGCGTCTCATCCAGCGGCGCGGCGCTGCCGAGGTCGATGCCCATGGCCTCCTTCACCCGCTCGCCGAGCTCGCTCCAGTGGGTGCGGCAGAATTCGACGACTTCGACGCCGTCCTTTTCGGCGACCGCCTCGACAGCGGCTTGGAGGCGCGTAACGAAGAGCGTTTCGATGGCGGGTCCGGTGCGATCACCCACAAAAAGACGGAAAAATGAAGAAATCGCGCCGAGCCGGCGACGAAGGCGCTTGGACACCCAGACGGCTTCGGTCTCGAACACCTCAGCCACCCCTGCCAGATGACGCGGCAGGCGGACAACGAAACGCTCACGGATGCCGTCGATTTCCCGCTCGATGGTGTCCAGGAAACGCCCCTGAATACTGAGCGCCCGCGTTTGATTCTCAAACCGATCCTCGACCGTGCGCAGGGCGGCGGCGGCCTGGCCCCGCCAGCTTTCGAGAATAGCCTTGCGGGCCGGCGACTCGCAGACGGTTTTGGAAATGAAGCTCTCCAGCTCCGGGTAGCCGCTGCGCTGGAAATGCTCGATGACGAAGGGCGTGGCGCGCTTCGCCTCGCAAGCGATTTTCCCGGAAACCGCGAAGATCGGCGGCACATGACCGAGGCGCTTCATCGACAAGTCCGCCATGTGGCCGAGGATCACCTTGATGTCGATGGGCTCGCGCGCGTCCGCCTGTTGGATGATGAAGACGACGCCTTGAAGAATCTCCGGCGGGAGTTCCGAGATGAAATTCCAAGTCGCCGCGCCCCAGGGGTTGGTCACGGGAAACACAAACAGAATCAAATCCGCGGACGGCAGGAAACGGGCGGTGATTTCCTGGTGGTTCTGGACGACGGAGTTAGTGCCCGGCGTGTCGATGAGATTGAAGTCGCGGAGGAAATCGACGGGCCGGTAGCGCTCCTCCAGCATCGGGGTGATCTCGACGTCGCGCGCCGGATTTCCGTATTGATACCAAAGCACACGATCGGTCTCTGGCAGAATATTCACCCGGCACAGGTCGCGGCCGAAGAGACCGTTGATGAGGGTGGACTTGCCCGCGTTCACCTCTCCGGAGACGACGAAGAGGAATGGCGCGCCGAGTCCGTTTTGGACTTCCTGAAGCGGGAGTTGGCCGCCGAGGTCCGTCGCTGTTTCCGAGGCCAGCGAGGCGATGCCGTGAATCACCTCGGCGAGTCGTTCACGAGTCGCGAAGTAGCGCTCGCCGAACATGGAATAACTCACGGGACCGATGGAAGAGGCTCAGTAAATGGAAGGGGTCACGGCCGCCTGGGCGGTCGCCACATCGGTCTTCATGGCCAGCAGTTGGGAAACCGTGACGAACTTGAATCCCCGGCGGAGCAGCCCGTCGAGCGTGGCGGGCATGGCATCGACCGTCTGCGTGTGAAGGTCGTGGGCGAGAACGATGCCGCCGGAAGAAGCACCGGCGAGAATGCGCGAGGTGACGACGCTGGCACCGGGCCGTTTCCAATCGAGCGGATCGACCGACCAAAGAATCGTCGGATAGCCAAACTCCGCGTGCACCAGTTCCCGCTGGCGCTGGAGCAGACCGCCATATGGAGGCCGCATCGTCCGCGGCTGGACACCGGCGGCACGTCCAACGGCATCGCGGCAGCGGCTCATTTCCTGGCGAAGCTCCTCGTCGCCGAGCTTGCTGAGCAGGCGGTGGGTCTGCGAGTGGTTACCAATTTCATGGCCCTCCGCCACGGTCCGACGGACGATTTGCGGATAGAGATCCACACTGCGGCCGATGACGTAGAAGGTCGCCTTGATGTTGCGGGCGCGCAGCATGTCGAGCAGGCGCGGCGTGTTCTGCGGATGCGGACCGTCGTCGAAGGTAATGGCCACGTAGTTTCCGGAGACCAGAACGCGCGAGAAGGTGACGCCGGAGTTTTTCGAGAAATTCGAGTCAAGTGCCATGTCCGGATTGCGCGGCACCGGACCTTGCACCGCCGGGGTGCGGTAGGCGGTGTTCGCATTGGTCTTCACCGGAGCCGCTGCCGTCGGAGCGGCGGTCTGGGGCTTGAGCGGATCCGCGGCGGCGCAGCTGGAAAGGGAGGCGGCCAGGAGCATGAATCCCCGGCGGGAAAGCTGGGAGAACCCCGTTTGATCGGGCGCGTCCGCCTGAAGGGACGCGTTGAGAAACTTGTAACCGAGAGTGTGAAGGGGATTTTCCATAGAGCTTGGATGCAGGCAGAAGCTTCGGGAAAGTTACGGATTTGGATTTTGATGTCACGCCTCGTTTTCGAGGAAAATGGTGCCCTGATTGAGCGCGTGGATCGTTTCCGAGCCATCCAGCTGAAAAGCATACGAATGTCGCAAGGTTTCGCCAAGGTAGTTTTTAGCGACTTCCACGGCAGTCGCGAGCGCTTCCCCACGAGCCAATCCGGCGGCGACCGCGGCGGAAAGCGTGCAGCCCGTCCCGTGCGAGCCCGCCACCGGAATCCTCGCCGCACGGAAAAAACGGACCGCGCCCGCATCGAAAAGCAGATCCACGCACTCCCCGCCATCGAGATGCCCGCCCTTCAGCAACACCGCGGTGCCGAACATTTCCGCAAGCCGCCGCGCCGCCGGTTCCAGCGCTTCCTCGTCGGGAATGCGTCCGCCCAGCAACGCCTCGGCTTCCGGCAGGTTCGGCGTGATCACCCGCGCCAGCGGTAGCAGCAACTCGCGATACGCCGCCACCGCGTCGGACTCCAGCAAGGGAGCTCCGGTGGAGGCGATCATCACCGGATCCACCACCAGCGGGATGTGGGAAAATCTCCGTAAAATGTCCGCCACCGCCACCACGTGTGCGGCGGAAAACAGCATACCCGTCTTGATCCCCGCCACAGGAAAACTCTCCAGCAGCAGCTCCACCTGGTCGCTCACGATTTCCACCGGCACCGGATGCACCGCCCGCACGATATTCGCCGTTTCCGAAACCACGCAGGTCACCGCCGTCAGCCCGTGCGTGCGGAAATGCTGGAACGTTTTCAAATCCGCCTGGATGCCGGCACCCGCCGAGCAATCCGAACCCGCGATCGTCAAAGCCACCGGAATTTCGTTCGTCATGCCGCTTGATAGCGCACGCTCACCCACCGGCAACGATTGATTCACTCAAGCTTTCGCGAAAAAAACGAAAATTTCCCTAGCCACCCCCGCTATTTGTCCCACCCCTTCTGATTGAATGAAGGGGTTATGAACCACTCCCTCACCGAAATCGTCTTCGTCCTCGACCGCTCCGGCTCCATGGAAGCCATGGTCGAGCCCGCCGTCAGCGGCTTCAACCGCCTGCTCCGCGAGCAGCAACAAGTCCCCGGCCTCGCCAAGTTCACGCTCGTGTTGTTCGATGACCAATACGAGCTGCCATTCCACTCCGTCCCCATCGCCGAGGTGGTCGAACTCGACACCGAGACCTTCGTCCCGCGCGGCAGCACCGCGCTGCTCGACGCCATCGGCCGCACCATCGACGACCTGGGGAAAAAACTCGCCGCCACCCCGGAGCTCGACCGGCCTAACCAAGTCATCATCGCCATCCTGACCGACGGCGAGGAAAACGCCTCCCACCATTATTCCTGGGCGGACGTCGCCAAGCGCATCCGCCATCAGACGGAGAAATACCAATGGCAGTTCATGTTTCTCGGTGCGAACCAGGACGCGATCGCCACCGCCGGCCGGATGAACATTCCCGCCACCAACACCACGAACTTTGCGATGAACGAACATTCCTACACTTCCTCCAAGGGCGCGCTCAGCCGGAAAATGAGCGCCGTCCGCCGCCGCAGCCAGGGTGAATCCGACGCTAACACCGTCCGCGACGCCGAGGCTCCGCTCGAATCCCTCCGCGAGGAGGAAGAGCGCAGGGGCGACTCATAATTCCCCCCCGAAAAAATTCCCTGCGTCGCGCGAGCCGGTGGATTGCACACGACCGGTGCTCATGACCGCGCGGCGCAGGGGAAATTCAGGTCGCCAGCAGACGGACGGCTGACTAGCCTCTCCGCCATACGACATGGAAGGCCTCGTCATTCTGCTGGTTCTAATCGCACTGTGGGCAATAGTCGCGCCCATCGTCACAATGGTCATGGCAGCTCATGCGGGGCGCGAAACCCGTGAAATCCGCGACCAACTTCAAGAGGCGCTGAATCGGCTGAAGGCAATGGAAGCGGAATTGCGGCAGTTCAAACTCGGCCCCGCTCCGGAAATTCCGGTAAAGAACGACCGCGCCGCTTTGGAAGCCGTTCTTGCACGGATTGAAAAGGAAGAGCAACGACTCGAGTCCGTCGCCAAGATCCAGATGCCGCCTCCCCTGCCCGCGCGGCCCAAGCTGGTAGACTGGGAGAAACCTGAAGCACCGCCGGAAACGGTCCAGCCGCAGGAGCCGTTTTCGCTGGAGAAATTCATGGGTGTGAAACTCTTCGCCTGGCTCGGCGGCGTGGCGATGTTCTTCGGCGTCATTTTTTTCGTGAAGTATGCCTTCGAGAACAATCTGATTTCCCCCGCGCTGCGGATCACTCTCGGATTTGTGACCGGCAGCGCTCTCTTGATTGGCGGACTCCTCACCCACCGCCTCGAACGCTACCGAGTGCTGGCGCAGGCGTTCTGCGCCACCGGCGTGCTGATTCTCTACGGCGTGAGTTTCGCCGCGCACGCGATCTATCATTCCCCGGCCTTCGGCACGCTGACGACCTTCGGCCTGATGGCCGTCATCACCGCCGTCGCCTTCCTCATCGCGGTGCGCCTGAACGCGCTGGTGGTGGCGGTGCTCGGCATGCTTGGTGGCTTCATGACGCCGGTGCTTCTATCCACCGGGCAGGACCAGGCGCTAGGACTCTTCGGCTACATCGCGCTGCTCGACATCGGGCTGCTGGCGGTTTCCCGGCACGGACGCTGGCGTTTCCTCACCGGTTGTGCGGCGGCGGGCACAGCGCTGATGCAGATCGGCTGGTTCGAAAAATTCTTCTCCGCCGGACATTATTTCGAAGGCGCGAAAACCCTGGTGCCGATGGGAATTCTCGTTGGCTTCATCGCGCTCTTCCTCGCCGGTGGATGGATCGCCCGGCGGAAAATCAACCACCACGCGGCGCTCGCGGTGCTAGGTCTGGTGGCGGTGGCGATGCTTTTTTCATTCTGGATGCTTGGCTTCCGACAAGTCGCGGAGCGGCATTTTCTGCTTTATGGATTTCTGTTGTTAGTCCAGCTTGCCGTTATCGTGACGGTGATTTCCCGGCCGCGTCTCGGCTGGGCGCAGGTCATCGCCGCGGGATTCGCCTTCATCCATCTCGCGTGCTGGACGACGCGCTATCTTAACCCGGAAAACCTCAACGGCACGCTGCTCATCTATCTGGTCTTCGGCGCGCTGCACGCAATCGCTCCGGTCATCCTGTTCCGCCGGATGCCCGCGAACGCGGCCTTGCCGCCGTTGAAGGCCGGGCCGTGGTTTGCGCCGCTGGTCCTTTTGCTCATGCTGCTGCCGGTGTTCTATCTGTCACCCGTGCCGATGGCCATCTGGGTCGCCATCCTTATCGCGGATCTCCTTGTCATCGGACTCGCCGTGGTGACCGGTGCCGTGGTGCCGGTGCTCGCCTCGTTGGTTCTGACGATGGGCGTGGCGGCGATCTGGTTGTTCAAAGTTCCCGCCAGAGTGGATTCACTGATGCCCTTCCTCGGCGTCATCACCGGATTTTCCGCCGTTTTTGCCGGCGCCGGAAGGTATCTCTACCGCACGAATCCGGATCAAAAGGCGGCATCGCTTCTGCCACTTTGCTCCGGCGTGATTCCCTTCGCGCTGTTGATTCTCGCACTGCTGCAATTGCCCGTGGTCAATCCAGCCCCGATCTTCGGCGTGGCATTGTTGATGTCCGCGCTGCTGGCCGCTCTGGCGATTTTCGGGAAACAGGGCTCGCTGTTGCTGGTGGCGTTAGGCGGCACGCTCGCCGTGGAGATGGTGTGGCACATCCAAAGTCACGCGGGCTCCCTGCCTTGGTATCTAGGGATCTACGGGTTGTTCCTCGTGTTTCCATTTGTCTTCCGCAAGGCCTGCGCGGACCAGGCCGGCCCCTGGATCGCCAGCGCGCTTTCAGGCGTCGGACACTTCCTGCTGGTGCACGACTTGATGAGGCGGGAGTTCCCTAACGATCTGCCGGGACTGATCCCCGCCGCATTCGCGGTGCCCGCGCTCGTCTCGCTGTTCGCGGTGTGGGAAATGTTTCCCGCCATGGACGAAAAACAGCGCGGCCGCCTCGCCTGGTTCGGCGGAGTGGCGTTGTTGTTCATCACCCTGATTTTCCCAATCCAGTTCGAGCGCCAATGGATCACCGTGAGCTGGGCGATCGAGGGAGCGCTCCTGTTATGGCTCTTCCGGCGGGTGCCGCACCCCGGACTGCAACTCACCGGGCTCGCCCTGCTGGCGGTTTCATTCATCCGCCTCACGCTCAATCCGGCGGTCTTCAGCGACTATCCACGCAGCGGCACGGCGATTTTCAACTGGCATCTCTACGCATACGGCGTGGTCGCTGCGGCACAGTTTTTCGGCGGCTGCTGGTTCACCGATCCAGCCGGGCGATGGAGTCAAATCCGCCCCCGCGGCGTTCTCTTCGCCTTCGGCGGCGTGTTGTTATTCCTGCTGCTCAACATCGAGATCGCCGACTATTTCACGGCACTGGGCGAGCGCTTCATCGCCTTCCGCTTCGGCGGGAATTTCGCGCGGGACATGACCTACAGCATCGCCTGGGGATTGTTCTCTCTTGGGCTGCTAGGAATCGGCTTCCGCTGTGGTTCGAAATACGCGCGCCTTGCTGCCGTCGGCCTGCTGGTTGTCACGCTGCTCAAGGTGTTCCTGCACGACCTCGCGGCGATCCAGAACATCTTCCGCATCGGCGCGCTGGTCGGGGTGGCCGTCATCGCCTTCATCGCGTCGTTCCTCTACCAACGCTTCTTCGACCGTGCCAAGCCATGAATTGCGCTCGCTTCCCGGACGGATTGAATCTAGTCCGTCCGGCGTAGGCACATGATTTCCCAACACCGGCAGAACAACTTCGACCTCATCCGGCTCCTCGCGGCGGCGCAGGTGGTCGTCGCCCATGCCATCGGTCACACGGACCTCAAAAACCAGCTTCCCGCGTGGGGCGGACAGGTCTTCGACGCGCTGATGATGCTGCCCGGAGTGCCGGTCTTTTTCGTCATCAGCGGATTCCTCATCGCCAAGTCGTTCGAGCGAAATCCCACGGACCTTGCCGGTTACTTCTGGCGGCGCGGCCTGCGGATTTTCCCGGCGCTGTGGGTTTGCCTGTTCTTCACCCTCGTCACGCTGGGGAGCTTCGGCTTCCTCGGAGCGGACTTCGTTCTATCAAAAACCTTCGTCGCCTGGCTCGCGGGACAGATCAGCTTTTTCCAGTTCTACAATCCCGAGCACTTCCGTGGCTTCGGCATCGGCGTTGCGAACGGCGCCTTGTGGACCATCACCGTGGAGCTGCAATTCTACGTCTTCATCCCGATCCTCTATATCCTGACTCGTGGAACGAAATTGGCGGGAGCCATCGTGGCGGTCCTGTTCTTCGTTTCC
>JBIHZT010000185.1:0-6937 GCA_044240265.1 Luteolibacter sp.
AACCCCTGATAGGAATCCGCTCCGGCCGCGATGCTGATTTCCTTGGCCTTCGATTCCTCGAGATGCAGCGTGGCATCGATGCTGTCGCCGTCGACGTCCTCCGTCTCGATGCGGGCCGAGGAAAACGCGCCGATGGCGAGGAAGCCGCGGACACGTTTGTTCATGGCGGCCTCGTCATACCAGTCGCCTTCCAGCCGCTTCATGCGGTCTTCAATGCGTTTGGGATTGGTGCGCACGAGGCCCTCGATGTGAATCTTGCGCAGCCGGACGCGCCTGCCGAGATCGATGTTGAACTCCGGGATAAATCGCGGCGCATCGAGCGCGCGGGCCATGGAAATCCGCGCGTCCGGATAACCATTGCTGACGAAGGTCTGCTCCACCGCCAGGCGCATGGCGTTGAGATTCCCGGTGGTGGCCGTCTTGGCGACATACGGGCTTGCCGCAGCCCGCGCCTCGGCGACGCCACGGCCGTCGGGACTGGCGACCTTCACTTCCGCGATGCGGAACAAGGGGCCCGGACGAACGTCGATGACGACGTTCGTCGCGCCGGTGGCCGGATCGGTGATGCTGGAAGTGATCCGGGCCTCCGCATTCCAGAAGCCTTCGGCGTTGAGTTCCTGGCGCACGTAAGAGAGCCCGGTTTCCACATCCTCCTCGCGGAATGGCGGCGGACCGGAGATGATGGGCAGGCCCTTGGCGGCGGGGCGGGCGTAAAGCTTCGCGAGTTTTTTGGCCGCGCTTGGGCGCACGCCTTGGACGGTGACCGTGCCTAACGAACGGCGGCCGCCTTCATGCACATTGAGCACGATTTCCGCAGGACCGGTGATTTTCCAATCCACCCGGGCGTCGGCGTAGCCATCCTTCCGCAGCACCTGCCGGACGAGGAATGCGGCGTCGTCCGCGCGCGAGGGTGAGGCGGCGCTGGATTTCACATGCTCCAAGCGGCCGCCCATCAGTTCCAGCACATCACCCTCGCTCCCGTGCTGGATTCCCTCGATGCGCACGCGCGTCTGCGCCACGGCGGCGAGCGCGGTGAGCAAAAGAAGCCATGCGGTGAGGGTTCGATTCATCATCGGAATGATAGTCGCCAAATGACGAGGGCGCGGGAGTCGCCAGTGGCTCCCATCCCGGCGGATAGAAACCAACGGTCGGTTAGGGAAATGGTGGCGGTGGAGAAGGACTCGGTGGAATAAGGATCCGCCTCGTTCAGGCTGAAGTCCACCTTGTCAAGCAGGCCTAGCAGCGGGCGGAGGCGCTTGCCGAAGCGGAAGCGCCCGCGACGCATTTCCTCGGCGAGCAGTTGCAGCGCGCGCGAGGACGCCGCCTGCGGATCGACCAGCCCGGTGGTGGTGGTGCCGGTGGCGAGCAGGGTCATGATTTCATTTTCCGGCATCGGCGGATTGGACGTGAGCACGAGCTGGGGATTGGACGCGCGGCCATAGGCGTACACCGTGACCTGATAGGGCCGCGGCTCCGCGGTGCCGCGGATTTCCAGCACGGGGTCAAAGCCGTTCGCCGGGGTGAATGTCGCGGTCCCGGAGCGCACGGAAAGCGTGCTGAACGGCAGCTCGGCGCGGAAATCCTTGATGGTGAAAATGCCGTCGGGTGCGTGACTGCCAAGCGTCCCGGTCACGCGGATGCCGCCGGTGATTTCTCCGGTGGCGAAGTTTCCCCGGATCAACACCGGCTCCTCGGTGCGCACCTGCACGTTGAGCGGCCAACTCCGGAATGGCTCGGGAACCGACGCCGCCGGATTCCTCGGCGCGTCGAACTTCGGCAACGCCGCGGCCGAGGGCGTGGTGAACGGCGAGCCGATGGGCAACAGCTCGATGTCCCGATAGAAAATGCTGTCCACCGCGCCGACAGTGCCGGTGAGCGCCGCTTTTTCCCATGGGCCTAGCAGCCGGAGATCGGCGTTCGCCCGCACGATCAACAGGTCGTTGCGGACCAATGGCAGGTGGTTGCCGCGCAGGCGGAAATCGAGATTTCCCAACTTGCCTGCGGTGATCGCCAGGACGCCCTCGCTTTGGAACGTGCCCCCGGCGACAGTGCCTTTCAAGTTCCTCAGAACGATGCGGTCTAACGCGAGGTCCACCTTGGCGGTGACGCCCTCGACGGAGGGATAGCGGTCGTTCTTGAAACGCAGTCCGCCATTCGCTAGATCGAGATCGCCCTTGAGCGCGGGTTTCCCGACGGTTCCTGCGACGAGCACATTGCCGGTGACTATCCCTTTGATTTGTTCGGCGGACGGGACGAGCGAACTGAAGCGCGAGAGATCGAGCCGCGGTAAATCGACGCGCGCGTCCAGTGGTTCCTCTTTGAATTGTGCGGGCGCGGCGGCCCACTCGGATGGACGGAACGGAATGTTCGCCTTGAGAACCGCCGGGGCGAAATCCGGCGCGGTCGCACTGCCGTCGAGCACCAGACGGCCGTCCTTCGCCGCCAGCGTGATTTTCCAATCCGCGGGCGGCAACTTCGGTTGGGCCGGCGAGCGCAGGTCCTTGGCCTCGAACTTCGCATCCACGACGAGCTCGGAGTAGGTGCCGGAAATGGCGACGTCGAGCTGACCGGTCGAGCGTGGATCAAGTTTTTCGAGCGCGGGAACCCACTGCTTGAGCAAGCCCAACGAGAGCACCCGCGAGTGAATGTCGGCGGCGAGCGGGCGGGTATCCTTGGCGAGTGTCTCGCGCCACTTGGCGAAATCCTGCGGCACGGGCAGGCTGGCGGTGCCGGAGGCAAGTTCGGTTTTCCCATCCGCCCAGGTGAAGTTGCGGAGTTCCAGCAAGCCGCCGGCGAGCGCGGCTTCGAGCGCCACGGTCTGCTCGTTCATTTGCAAGCGCAGGCCCTGCGTCTCGAAACCGGCGGGCCAGTCGTATTTCACTCCGCCGATGGCGGTGACGGGCGGGACGTTTTCACGGGACCAGGTGGCTTGGGTGAGCGCGAGATCGCCGCGATGTTGGCGGGTTTTCAATTCCCCGCTGCCGGACCATTTGCCGGTGAGATTGGCGACCGCGCCAGGCTTCACGCGGAAGATGGAAAGCCAGCGGTCGATGCGTGTGTTGGTGAATTCATCCAACACCAGCGTGCCTTGATAGGTCGCAGCGGCGGGTTGATAGGTCGCCGTGGCGGTCGCCCCGTCGAGCGCGGCATCGGCGGATAAAGGTTGCCCCGGCGACCAACGGGCCTTGAGGGTAACCGGCGACGCGAGCGTGTCATCCTTCGGTTTCAAGACAAGACCGGCAGTGGCGGATTGGGGTTTGTTAGCAGCGAAGGTAATGTCGAAATCCCCATCCAACGAGGAAGGTGGAACAGCGGCCTCGGGATCGATGGCCGGGACACGCTTGGCGAGTTCGCGCAGGGCCGCGGGAACATCCGCGACGTTGAATTTCCCGGCGGCGTCGCCAAGGGTGAAAGTTTTGTCCTCCCGGCTAACCGGCGCTGCGGCATCGAGTGAAAACCCGGTGCCAAGCATCTGACCGTGCGCGGTGATGGTCGTCTGATCGGTGGTGAGCGTGGCATCCAGACTCAGCTCGGGCGATTTCCAATCCCGCCACGCGAGATTCTCCAACAGGATTCTCACCGCACCGGTCGCGGCCTTGGGATCGGGTAGAATTTGATCCAGCTCGACGGCCAGTGACGTGAGCGTGGCGGTGGCGGGGATCTCGATGCCGAAGCGTTTCGCCGTCTCGCTAACCTGAAGCTGGCCTTCCCGCAGATCGATCTTCGCCGAGGTGAACCCCGGAGAGCTTGTCACGACGAAAACCGCGTCGTCCAGATGCAACTCAGCCTCGGCGGACGGCTCGCCAGCCGCCGGGAGCTGCACGATCAACTCGCGCAGGCTGACGCCCGGATAGGGATCGACGCGGGTGATCGCGAGCTTGTCCGGATCCCACACGATGGTGGATTCCTGGGCGGGCCACTCGCGACCGTTTACATCGGTGAAGGTGCCCAGTTCGAGTTTCAGATCCCCGCTGCCGGAATTGTGGGAAATCCTGCTAGGCGCGAGTGCCAGAAACGGTTTCCCGTCACGGGCGGCGGCGAGACTGATGTTTTTCAGATCGAGATCGAGGGGCACGACTTTGCCACGCAAGTTGCCCAGGGTTGCGACGAGTTTTTTCAAATCCAGCGGCGGTTTTTGATCTGCGTCTTTCTTCAACCCGAGCCGCAAATCCGCATGCACGCCGTCCACCGTCAGCCCCTCCAATTTGCCCTTGATCAGCCCGCGCCAGTGGTATCTGGGGGTCACCGTGCCGATCGTCAGGCTGGCGAGTTCCTTGTCGCCCTCGATTTTCAGATCGGAAATGGACAGACCGCCGGTGAGGCTTCCGCTGACCTTGAAATTTCCGCGCAGTCCGGCTTTTTCGAGGAAGTGCGTGGCTGCACGCGGCGCGAAGAACCGCAACCCCGGGCCATTCAACCAGACGATACCCAGCACCAATAGGACGAGCACCAGGCAGCGCCGCAATTTCCTGCGTCGCCGGGGAGGTGGTTCAGGGGATTCGACCGATGTTTTCGTGTCTGCCAAAGCACCGCTAAGCTCACCCGGACAAGCGCCCGGGTCAATCGCTGGCTTTTTCCGCCAGTGTCAAAAGTCCCCCACCCCATTATTTCCCACGCCATGGAGCCAATCACTTTCCGCCCGCTTTACATGGAACGCGTCTGGGGCGGTCGTGAACTCGAGCGCGTCTATGGCCGCTCCCTGCCGGATCCGGAAAAACCCTTCGGCGAATCCTGGGAAATCGTGGACCGCGAAAAGGAGCAGTCCATCGTCAGCGAAGGCCCGCACGCCGGCACTTCCCTGCACGATCTCTGGACGAACCACCGCGAGGAAATCTTCGGCTCCGGACTCCCCGCCCACCCGCGTTTTCCCATCCTCATCAAGGTGCTCGACGCCCGCGACGACCTCTCCATTCAAGTCCACCCGCCCGTTCATCTCGCCGCCGGACTCGGTGGCGAGCCGAAGACCGAGATGTGGTTCATCGCGGATTGTGATCCAGGCGCGAAACTCTACGTCGGTTTAAAAAAAGGCGTCACCCGTGAGGACTTCGAAAAATCCATCGCCAGCGGCACGGTCGCGGATTGCGTGCATGCCATCACGCCGAAGACCGGCGACTCGATCTTCATCGCCTCCGGCCGGCTGCACGCCATCGGCGCGGGATTTCTGATTCATGAAATCCAACAGAACTCGGACACCACCTACCGCGTGTTCGACTGGAACCGCCTCGGCCTCGACGGCCACCCGCGCGAACTCCACGTCGCGGAGTCGCTCGCCAGCATCGATTTCCACGACTTCGAGCCAAGCACGGACACTCCGGCAGGCGACACGCTCGCCGCCTGTGAGTATTTCAAGACCGACCGGAAATTCCTCGCTGCCGGCGACTCGATCGCCAACTCGCGCGACGACCAATTTTCCATCCTCTCCGTCGTCGAAGGCTTGCTCGAAAGCCACGGCGGACGGCGGTTTGGCAAAGGCAGCTTCATCCTCCTGCCCCGCGGCGGATCATCATTGAAAGCATTGAAAGAAACCACCGTGCTGCAAATTACACTGCCACCGGCCTGAATCCATTCTTCCCTATCTGAAGCCGAAACACCATCTACGGACCCGTCCACAATCCCGATGTCACTCAAAATCACAAAAACCCCGAAGTGCTACGTCGGCGGAGCCTTCATCCGCTCCGAAAGCGGCCGGGTCGCCCCGCTGAACAACAGCTCCGGCGCCTTCTTCGCCAACATTCCGCTCTGCACCCGCAAGGACCTGCGCAACGCCGTGGAAGCCGCCGCCAAGGCCGGTCCCGGCTGGGCCGCCCGCAATGCCTACAACCGCGGCCAGATCCTCTATCGCCTCGCCGAAATGCTGGAAGCCCGCGCCGCGGAAATGGCGGCGGCCGTGGCCCTCGGCGGCATTTCTCAAAAAGACGCCGACAGCGAGGTCCGCGCCAGCATCGAGCGCATCGTCCACTACGCCGGCTGGACCGACAAATACCAGGCCCTGCTCGGCAGCGTGAACCCGGTTTCCTCGCCGCATTTCAATTTCACCGTCACCGAGCCGATGGGCATCATCGGCATCATCGCGCCGGACGACGCACCATTGTTAGGACTACTCTCGCTCATCCTGCCCGCCATCACCAGCGGCAACACGGTCGTCGCGCTCGCTTCGACCACGCAGCCCTATCCGTCCATCCTGCTAGGCGAGATGCTCGCCACCAGCGACCTGCCCGGCGGCGTCGTGAACCAGCTCACCGGCCAGCGCGGCGAGCTCATCCCCACCTTCGCCACCCACGCCCACCTGCGCGGACTCGCCGCCGTCGCGAATCTCGACGAGCGCAAGACCCTGCAAATCGGCGCGGCCGACAGCGTCAAGCGCCTCAAGCTCATCCCCTCGGAATCCGCCACCGACTGGTTCGCCGAAAAAGCCCAGGGCCTTTACGAAATCCGCGACCATGTCGAAGCCAAGACCACCTGGCATCCGATCGGCGCATAATTGGCGCTTGTCCGAAACCTCATCCGGGTTACCCCTCCCGCATGCCCGACGCCGTTTACGTCCATGATGCCTTCGCGAGAATCGCCGACCGCTACGTGCTCACCAACCACGTCCTGAGCTGCGGCATGGACATCCTGTGGCGGAAAATCGTCACCGCCCGCATCCGGAAATGGAAACCCGCCCGCCTGCTCGACGTCGCCAGCGGCACCGGCGACCTCGCCTTGGAAATCCAGGACCAATGCCCTCAGTGTGAGGTCATCGCCTCCGACTTCTGCGCGGAAATGCTCGCCCACGCCGCCAGCCGCGGAATCGCGAAAACCATCGTCGCCGACGCGCTCAAGCTGCCCTTTCGCGATCAGGAGTTCGACGTCGTCACCGTCGCCTTCGGCCTGCGCAACATGGCGGACTACCCCGGCGGCTTGCGCGAAATGTATCGCGTGCTCAAGCCCGGCGGCC
>JBIHZT010000184.1:0-6937 GCA_044240265.1 Luteolibacter sp.
GGGTATGGATCGGTCCGAGTGCCTTGGAAGGTGCAGTTGTATTGGACGACGTTGGAAAACGCGCCGTATCCGGTTTCCGCAAGGATCGTGGCACGAGTGCCCGAACCATTGTTACGGCCGGTCGCGATGACCGTCTGGGAAGCATCGTCAGGGTTTCCAGTGAGTATCGAACCAGGGCAAAAGCCGGTGGACCAGAGGACCTTGTGAGCCTGATCGGTCATGTTGGTGATGGTGGCGGGGGAACCTTCACCCGCGAGGAACATGAAAGGCACCACGCCGACAGGACCGCCGGAAAGAGAGGCGTTCGGGCGGGTGGAGAGCAACTTGTCCACGTCCGAGAAGGACCAGCGGGCCACTGCGGTTTCGTAGACTGGGGTTGGATCTCCAGATTCACCAAGGCGTTGACCGGCGGTGGTCAGGGTATTTCCAACATCGTCGAGGAACTGGATCGCATTGCCGTCGGCAAGGTCGAGCACACCTTGGGTCGAGCCACTCCACGAAGCGCGGACGATGATGGTGTCACCTGGGAACTGGGTCATGGTGCCTTCGAAGATGGCACGGTTGGTGCCGGCGATGCCGGCGGTGCCGGTGAAGGCATACTTGGTGACGCCTGAGCCGCCGAGCATGGTGATGATGGTGGAGTTGGCAGCCTTGCGGAATGCGGTGGCACCGGTGATGTTGAAAACACGGGTGATGGCGGATGCGTTGGTGGCGCTGGCGATGGCCAACACGCTGAACAGAAGTGCGTATTTTGATTTCATGGTATTCTTTGGTCTATTGGTTGGTTGTGCGAATGAGATGGGGAGTAGGATTCATGCGTTGCGACGGCGGCGGAAGGTCAGGGCGATGCCTGCCACTGCTGCGAGTAGGCTTGAGGAAGGCTCAGGAATCAGGCTGATGCCGCCGTTGCTTCCAATGGCGAGCGTGGTTTCGTAAGTGCCGCCACCGATCACACCGGTAGGTGTGGCACCGGTGTTGGTGGAGAGGACGCGCTGAATGTCAGCGTAAGTCGATGCGCCGGTTTGGCCGAAGCTCTGCTGGATGCCACCGGTGAAGACGCCGTAGGCTGCTCCAGGGGTTGGGTTCCAAGTGGTCCAACCGTTCGCCCACTCGACGGGCTGGGTTGCCTGATCAAGGATGGCAGCGCCGTCGCTTTCAGTGTTGAGACCGACGATCATCGTTTCGGTGCCGCCCAAGGAAGTGGCCGCCGAACCGAGCGCCGAGCCAGGATAGGCGGAAGCTGCGATCAAGGTGCCTTCTCCCACATTCACGGTGGCGGTGGAGAGATAAAATGTCCGTGATGGATCTCCGTTTACTGCGGCAGCGGACCCAAAACCTGAGTTAGCGTTCCCCCTGAGGTTTCCGATCACGCCGAAATAGACGTCACTCCGCGAGTACCAATTCGCGCCGAAGACCGACGAGAGCGTGGTGCTGATGTTTCCAAGCGAGCCAATCGTCGGATTGTCACGGGCAGCCGTACCGGCGCCAAGATTGAAGAAGACGTTCTTCGTGGAGCCCACGCCACCCGTGGCTTGGAATCCGAGAATCAGATCGCCATTGGTGAAGGTGAAAGCCCCCATCGCGGAAGAAGCGGCCATGGCCGTTCCCACCCCGAGAAGAATCGTTGTTTTGTGAAAAGACTTCATGATGTTAGTGTGGTTTGGTTTGTTTCAAGACCCCAGCGGTTTACTCCGCACGGGTTGTCCAGCGGGATCGGTTTCCTCTGAACAATGCGAGAGTAATGGGGCGTTTCAGACGATCCGAAGGGAATGTTGGTTACACTCTTGTCACACGCTCAACTCATTGATCGTTATTTAATAACAGATCAAAAACTATTTCCTCGAACGTGTTTCATGGAACTTCCGGATGCAGTCCTCGGCCTCGGCTTTCTGAGCGGCTGTCAGGGATGAGTCGACGTCGGCAAGCATGACGGCAGCGGTCGTCTCACCCTGGTCCGCGGCAAGCTTGAGCCACTGGTAAACCGCCACCGCGTCCCGGTCGTGCGGATCGCCGGCGCGGATCAATCTCCCGAGATTGCTCTGGGCTTTCGCATCGCCCTGCATGGCGCCTTCCCGAAACCAATGCATGGCATCCGCGCGGCTGGCATCCACTCCGTGACCGAACTCGAACATGGTTCCCATGAGGTTTTGCGCCAGCGGGTTGCCACCGGTTGCGGCCGCCTTCACATGGGGCAGCGCCTTCTGATAGTCCTTCGCCAGGCCTTCGCTGCCGAAGTAATAGAAATCTGCCAGCCTCATGCGGGCGTCCATGGAGTCCTGGGCCGCCGCCTTTTCATACCATGAGATGGCCGCTGCAATATCCCGCGGGCCGCCCTGGCCTTTGGCAAGCATGCTCGCGAGGTTCACCTGCGCACTCGCGACTCCAGCCTCGGCAGCCTCCCGGATCAGAGCCAGCGCGGCCACCTCGTCCTTGGTCCCACCGTAACCTTGGAGCAACATGAAGCCGAGAGCTCCCTTTGCTTTCGGATTCCCCTGTTTGGCAGCCGCTTCGAAACAGGTCTTCGCCCGCGCGTCATCCCTTGCTTCCGTCTTGCCTTCAAGCAGGCCACGCCCTTGCTGATAGAGCGCGTCGGGGTCTTTGGATCCAGGAACTCCGGCGGGCTCCACTCCATGGACAAGTCCCAGCGGGAGCCAGACACTGAAGGCAACGGCAAGATAACTACGGTTTTTCATCAGCATCATTGATTGGTTAGGAAAGGAATATCCGCCCGGTCGCTTACTGGCTGGCGTCCTCCGATGATTCCTCTTTTTCCTCCTCACCCGCGTCCCCACCGTATCCGATGACGTCCACGGTGAAGACCGAGAGTGATTCCTCCTCAACCGGTTTCACTTCTTCCGCGGTCTGTTTGGTTTCGGCATTGGCCATGGTCGAGGTCGATGCCGCGCCCGTGTTCGCGGCACTGGTGATCGTGCTCACGCTCGGGGCGCTCACACTGGTGGATGGGGTGCCGGAGGTGGTGCCGCCCGCGCTGATATTGGAGGCATTCAAGACCGTGACGGCGGCGAGGTTGATGTTGCCGGTGACCCGGATTCCGGCTTCACCCGCATCAATGCTCCCCGTGGGCGCGATGAGGTCCACATCCCCCGGGCTGACGCCCTCCACCGTGGCCAGCACGCCGATGCCACCGCCCGTCGCGAGTCCCGCAAGATCGGTTTCCACCGAGGCGCTCTGCGGATCGACCACCACCCGGGTGGGCGGTGCGGACTGCACGGTGCGCGATGACGATCCGGCCGCGATGTCGCCCTTGGAAGACCAGATGACTACGTCGCCACCCCGTAGGGTGAAGATCCGGCCGATGCCGATGTTCACGCTCTGGTTGGTGAAAAGGGAAACCTTGCCCCCCGACTCGGTGATGATTCCCGGGGGAGTTAGCGGATTCCCAATCGTGGTTTCCGCCATTTTCAAGCCGCCGCCGGGTGCGAGAATACTGATATTCCCCCCGCTCCTGGTGCGGATGTCGCGGCCCTGACTGAGGATCTCCCCGTTCCACTGGATGGACTCCGGGAACAGGGTCTTGATCGCGGCGATGCCATTGTCATATTTCTGATAGCCCTTGCTTTCCGGATCATTGAAGTCCCGGCCGGTGTCGCGCAGAATTTGATAGAACACCTCGGTGGCCAGCAGCGCCCGCTTCTCGGCCGACTGGGTCGCAAAATCGACACCCGGCGCGATTTCGTCCAGATAGGCCTTTCCATCGGGAGTCTCCACGAATTTCGAAATAAAGGGCGCGATGGCGAGCTGGCTGGATGCCAGCGAAGTGGCGGAACCAATACCGGCGGCCACCACCAGATCCGCTCCTCTGACAGGCAGATAGGGATTGCGGAGATTGCCGATGGAGGTCAGGCCGGTGCCGGTACCGTCGTCCAGATTCGGTCCGAGCCCGAGGTCCAGATCCTGCCCTGCGAGCACCTGCGCCGTCCCGGGGCCGGAGATTTGGATGTCACCCGCGAGCGCCGCCTGGCCGAAGGACAAGGCGTTGCCACTCGACAACGCGTCGATCCGCAAGCCACTCGTTTCGTTGGACGGAATGATGTTGCGACCCGCGGTGACCACCGACACGTCCGCTGACGCGAGATTCTGGATGTATAGCGAAATATCCATCAGATCCAGATCCGCGGAGATCCGGGCCTTTTTCGGCGAGAACAGCGTCAGGCCTGAAATATACCCATCCAGTGCGTAAACCCTCAACGGCTCGGAATCTCCGCTGTGGAGACCGCCGGGCGTGTGGCGGGCCTGTTGGTTTTGCAACACCGCGTTTGCGCCGGAGACGGCTCCCGACTCCGCGAACAGGGCGGAAACCTCATTCAGGAAATCCGTGCCAGTCTCGCTCAAAATCACCGCACCCTTGGAGGAAGAGGAGTTGATGTTGGTGACAGGAGACACAATCGAAGGCACGGATGCGGGATCGGCATCGGACAGGTTCACCGTCGAGGAAAACCAGGATTGGACCTCCTGCCCGGGCACGAGAATGTTCGAGAGCCCGGTGGGCTGGAGACCGCTGATCGACCCGGCGGCGATGACCTCCAACTGACCGGACGGGGACGGAAAGAGCGTGAGATCACCTGTCAGATTGAGATCGCCGGAGAGTGATGTCAGATAGAGGCTCGGTGCTGAAAGCGACCAGACCTCGGTGAAGGGGTCGAGCTTGGTCTCCGCCAGGCGTAGCCATGGCTGGAGGTAAGCGGTGGAAGACACCGAACCGGTGAACAACAACTGGGTTTCATGCCATGCCCGGAGCATCGGCTGCGCCTGGTTCTGCCCGGGCAAAGTGACCGCGTTCAGGTAGCTGACACCGCCGCCCAGCGAGGTGGCCGTCACCTTGCTGTCCGGCGCGATGGTGGAGAAATAGGTCTTATACCAGAAGCGGTTGTTGATTCCCTGCGGGAGAAGGAAGGGATTGCTCACAGGACCTAGTAGAAGATCCCCCGCAGCGGTGACGTCGAACGACGATTTACCGATGAACAGGGTGGTCGGCAGCCAGGTGAGCGGATCGAGCCTCGCGTCGTCGGGCTTGTTAAGATTCCCTACCAGACCGAAGGACGGCGAGCGGGTGCTGTTGGTGGTCACACTGCCGCCGGCCTCAAGAATTCCGCGGCCGCGCTCGACGTAATAGACGCCACCATTGATGTCGTTGCCGGATTTTATGCTCAGGTCGCCGCCGCCGAGTTCCAGCACCGAGGCGAGGTCCGGTGTGCCCTTGGCCGCGCGGGCGTTGGTCGGGATCACCGCGTCCACGTTTTTCACGTCTCGGCCGGCGGTGAGGCTGACATTACCGCCGCCCAGCGCTCCCACGCCCTGGAAGAAATTGCTGAAGTCCACCCACCAGGTCGTGGACGCGGCGACATCGGTGACCGAGCCGAAACCAGCGCCACCAATCGCTATCGCGCCATAGTTTCTGTCTGAATCCACCAAGCTTCTGCGATACAGCCAGTTGTTCGGAAGTTGTCTGGATGAATCATCGATGAGACCGAAATTGTTGAGAGTCTTCCTTTCGATATTATCACCGGCGTTGATGGTCAGGTTTCCACCCGCCATGCTGTATTGCGCCGGATAGACCTGCTGCGCCGCTCCTAGATTCCCTTGCTGCACCACCTTGTCCACGATCGGAACGATGAAATCATCGGCCTTGAATACTTTGGATGGATCCGCCACCTGGGTGCCGGCCGTGTAGATCGAAGCGAAAGGATTCAGCAGGCGCACATTCCGCCCGGCGTTGATGTCGATGTCACCGGAGCCGGTGCGAATCACCTGGTAGAGGTTCTCGACGAGCGTCGAGGTCAGTGCTTCGCCGCCGTCCTGAACGGTGGCGGAACCGGCGTTTTTACCCAACAACAGCGATCCGGAAGTCGTTCCGAGGGATTCAAGTGGTTGCACCGCGCGGTAACTGGCAGCCGAGAAATCCGCGCCCGCGGTAAGGCGGAACGACCACGACTGGGAATTCGCGGGAAGCTTCGGATTGAAACCGGAGAGCGGCGAGAGCCACAGACTCTCTCCTCCGGAGAAGCCGTCGCTGAGCGCGTTGTAGAACGCCAGGTTACGCGATGCGCGCAGCGTTAGGATGCCGGGCGCTCCCTTCGGCCCGAAGCGGGACGATGCCAGGTTCCAGTCGCGCTCCGGCGAGGAGCTGATGGTTCCTAAGCTGACATTGCCGTCGAGGTTATAGATCTCGACACCGGGCGCGAGGATCAGATCGAGACCGGAATGGATGGAAGTAAGGCGGTCCTCCATGGCGGTGTAGAGTTCCGATGTGTCGCCGGAGTAACCGTAAATCGCACCGGACTCGTTGCGGATCTTGGTCTTCAAGTCCTCGGTGATGGAGCCGCTACCAGTCACTCCATAAAGCTTCACGCCTTCCACCATGATGCTGGATGCGCCGTTGATGGCACTACCGATCGCCGCGATCTGGATGTCTTCGTTTGCCTCGTTACGAGGTGCGCGTAGGTGAAGCGTGCCGGAGAATCTTCCGAGACTCTCACTATCCGGCGTCTTGGCAGCCACGGTTAGATCAATCACCGAGCCGAGGCGCAGGTCAAGCAGGGCGGTGGAATCAAGCGTGCCGTTCCGCTGGGTTCCCGCCTCAAGCGTGACACTGCCACCTTTGCCGGCGGCATCGAATTCCATGCCGGAGACATTGAGCAACGCCCCGTTTCCGACGATGAGACTGCCGTTCGCCTTGAGGTCGATGACCCCACCGGTGATGCCCGACGCATTGATCGCGTTGGAAACGGTGATGGAGCCCGAGTCCGCTGCGACCCGATAGATCCGGGATTCCACGGGACTGTCGATTATGACATCGCCCGTGCGGATCCGGTAATCACGCGACCGGGTGAAACTCCCAGCGTTGAGGATCGCGTCCAGACCTGCCAGGCTGCCACCGGCGATCCCCGCCGCATCCAGCGAGAACCCGCCCTTCAAG
>JBIHZT010000186.1:0-6914 GCA_044240265.1 Luteolibacter sp.
ACTGAAACCTGCGAGGAAAATGACCGTAGCAACAGCCTCGGCGACCTTGCGCTTGTCACGGATCGCCTGCATCAACCGGGGAATCCACCAGAAAAGCGCAATCAAGACCACGACGCCGAAAAACAACGCCGCTCCACCATGGATGGATAGAAACGCCGCACCTGTCAGGGCGAGTCCGCACATCGTCCACCAACGGTAGCGGGCCATCAATCCACGAATTGCGACAATCGCGCCAAGTGCGAAAACCAGCCAGGCCCCCCACCCCGTTCTGGCGACCCATGGAGCGACGTTACCGATCTCCACCACCACCTCGCCGCCCGCCGCCACCACTGGCGCGGCGTATTCGAGCACGGCGGCATTTCCGCGGCTCGACCCCGCGGCGGATAGACCAAGGCCCGCGGCGGTCACGATGAAGGCAAGGCCCAACAGCAGCGCGAAAGTCCGCTGCAAGCCGAATCCCTGGCCTAGCAACAATGCGCCCAATCCTAACACCAGCAGTCCACCAACCGCCGTGGAATGCCGTGCCAGCCACTCCCAACCACTCTCCGCCAGACCGGGACGCACCAGTTCCGCCGTGCCGCCGCGAGGGACGAGTTGGCGGCCTTCGTCGCCGGTCACCATCCACTCGCTGATAACGACGGGTGCTGCTAGCTTCGGAGCGCCGAGACGCAGATGCGTCGCACTGTTGGAACGCGCTCCGTAGCGCAGGGTGATTTCCACCGCTTGGTTCGGATCGATCTGCGAGGGCAGCGGCACCAGGGTTTCGGCGCCGTCGGCGCGGGCGTTCACGGCCTCGCCGCTGACCTTGGCCTCCCACAAAACGGCACCGGCGGGTAGAGTCGCACGCAGGGCGCTGCGGCCGCGGGATTTCACGAAGAAGCGGGCGTCCGTCACCCATTGACCATCTCGCGAGACCTGGCTGGAGAGTTTGAGGAAATCGACGACCTGCTCGACGGTTTCGCCTGGGTTGAACCACTCGATCTTCATCCCGATCTTGAAATCGCGGGCGGTGTATTGCCACGCGGCGAGTGTCGGCGCGCTGCTGAGCAAGCGGAACTCCGCAGGCAGCTCGCTCGCATCAATCGCCAACAACGGACCTTCACTGCTAGGCTTGGTGAATTTCACCTGAAGTGGGCTGACCACTTGCAAATAGCCGCGCTCCGCCTGCACGTCGAGCGGTCGCACTTCGCCGGGTGTAAACTCGCCACCGCGGGCGTTCATCGGTTGCTCGAAGGTGAGCAGCACGGTGCCGGTGCCGAGGACTGGACGTGATAGAGGGACGATCACCGTGTTCCCCTCGCGCCGCCAGTCGCGGCCGACGTTCTGGCCGGTGACGTCGATGTTGCCGATGCCGTCAGGCACGGAAATCTTCCACTCGGTGGCGGGAGCGCCGACAACGAAGTAGTTGATCAGCACACTGCCATACGCCGCGCTCGCCTTGAGCGAGTAGAGATGGAACACGTCGGCCTGCACGCTTTGGCCGAGGGCTTCGACAGTGAGGCCGACTTGCCAAGCGCCTTCACGCAATCGGAACGCTTGTTGCAATCCAGAGGTCTTCTTCGGGAAAAACGTGATCGGCACCTCGGCAACGCCGCTCGTCTTGCCAGCAACTAACCGGTAGCCAGCAGCCGCGACGGCTCCGACGTAGCCACGCCGCGATTTGGCGCCGGGGAAACCTAGCGGCTGGAGATCCCATGCTCCTGCCTTGGCGGCTTCGTTTTTTTCCAACCGCACGCTGACGAGCTGGCGATTCATCACCGCCTCTTTGAAAATGATCTTGAGGCGGCGTTTCCCATCTTTCACTTCGCTGGCCACCGCATAGTCGGCGACTGCCGCGCCGGTGACGGAGGCCACCGCGTGATCGGCAGGGATCTCCAATTCCCACTCGCGCAACGGAGCCTCGCGGATGTCCAGTTCCAGATCGGCGAAGATCCGGCGGTCGGTTTCCGCGAGTTCATAGACGGTGACTTCCGTCACGGCGATTTCAGGCAGGACCTGATCCGCCTGGATGGCGTAGTTGTATTCCGACGAGGGAAACCGATAGACAAACACCTGACGCAGGTTCTCGTCCACGCCGCCTGGGAACTGACCCGGCGCGAGTTGGATCAGTCCCTTGGCGTCGGCGACTTCGATTCGGACCGCGCCTTCGTTCGCCACCCGCAGCCAGCCGCTGTGGCGGAGCGAGCCGATGGGGATCATCCGCAGCGCCTCGGCCTTCACGGGAAATCCACCGAGCGCGGATTGCGCCTCGATGACAATCCGGCCGCTGCCTTCGATGGGGCGGCTCAGTTTCACGTCCAAGCGACGTTTGCCCGCTTCTTCGATCACCGACCAGCCAAGCACCGGCTCGCCCGTGACGGCCAACACTTCGCCGGGGCCGTCGAGTGAGAGTGATAGATTGGCTAGTTTCCCCTGGAGGACGCGGAGATCGACGGTGGTTAGCTGCCGCAACAGGCCGCTGCCAATGCGGACGTCGCTGGATTCCGTGCTGGAGAAGAACAACGCTCCGTCGGCCACCGCGCCCGCCTCGCGCCAGGCCATCGCGGCGGATCCGTTGGCCGGGAGAAATCCGCGCCAGGCGTCGCCTTGTGGTTGAGGGACCACGGTGAGCAGGCGGTCGAACGAGACGCCCTTGCCCAAGCCTTCGATCTTCACGGGAACGACCACGCCGGACGGTAGATAGAATTCCAGTTTGCGCCAATCCCCCGCGCGTGTAATGGGGACGACGAAATCCACTTCGACCGAAAACTCGCCGGGACGTTCGGCAATCAGATCGTAGCACTGCATGCAGTCGTCCTTACGGAGCATCAAGTGCCAGCCATTGCCGGAAACTCCACCGGCGAGGGCTGCGCCACCACCGAGCAATTGCACGGCGGAGCCTTTTGCGGCGGCTTTCGCAATGGCGGTTAGTTTGATGGAAATGCTGTTGCCATCGGCGGCGAGGCGGCCGGTGGTGACGGTGTTGGTCAGTTCGATGCCACGCGCGCCGGTGCCGGCGAGCAGCGTGCCCAGTTCGAGTCTTGCGGCTCCGTAGCCGAGGAATTTGCGGCTGTTGGAGTCATCCACCGGGACTAGGCCTTCGGCTTTTTCCACGAGCAATTCGACACCATTGTCAGCGGCTAGAGAAATCGTGAGGGAGAATCCGGTGGCGGTACCGGGTGCGGGGAGCAATGGGATGATGGGGCGGGATTCGATCTTAAGGCGGGTTTTCACATGGAGTTGCAATTGCTTGATGTCGGCGGCGGCGGGACGCACGTCGAGAAACCGTGAGCCGTCTTCGGCAACGCGCACCGACCAATCGCGCATGCCTTCACCGGTGACGGACACCACCTCGTCGGTGCCGTTCAGGCCGAGCGTGAGGGTCTCGGGTTTTCCCTGATGGATTTTGAAATCGAGTTCCTGCTCGCTGGTGACTTCCTCCATTCCGACCTGGATTTTCACGTCGGCGGTGGCGGAGAAGAAAAGTGGGGCTTCCTTCGGGGCCTTGGCGAGCGGGACGAGGATGACGCGGTCGTCGGGTTCCTGGGCGAAGGCGAAGGTGATAAGGAGTGCGGACACTCCTGTCCGCACCAAGAAGGGACAGGAGTGTCCCTTCTCCTTATGGAATCGCTGCGCGATGCGGTTGAAGATCGTTTTCATATCGATTGGTTTTCTATCACGACCAAAGGGCCGTGTGGGTAAAGGGTGTGTAAAAATGGAGCGCAGGATTTATCCCGCCTGGATGATGAATGAATTCGGGCGAGATATATCTCGCGGTCCGTTATTTAAACGCATCGATGACGCGCAGCATGTCACTGACTCGCGGACTATTGCCGTAGAATTGCTTCACGAAGGCGCTCGGTCCGTTGAGTTGTTTGAAATCGATGGCATCGGCCATCGGGCCGCCCTTGAGTTTTTCGGCGGCTAACAATGACAGCCCGGCGAGCTGCATGGACGGTGTGGCGCGGTCGAAGGCGGTGGCTTGGGATTCGTAGGGAATCGTCCAGGTGCGCTCGACCATTTCCTTGTCGGCGGCATCGCGGAAACGCACGCTGACCTCGCCGATTTCACCGGTGCCGTCGGCGAGCGGCTCGATTTGATAGATGGCGACTCCGGCTTCTTCGGCGGCGAGTTCCGCTGCGTCCACGGCGTCGTTGCGAAAGTCCTCGGTTTTGAGTCGGTCCTTTTCGAAGCCGATGAGTTTGTATTTCCCGACGCGCTGCGGGTTGAAATTCACCTGCACTTTCACGTTCTCGGCGGCTGGGCGGAAGGCTCCGGCGAGTTGGCGGGCGAAGCTGTCATTCTTCTCGTCGCCGACGATGTAGTAGCGACCGTTGCCGTTGCGGGCGAGTTCGCTGAGCAGGCGGTCGTTCAGGCCATCCGCGCCAATGCCGGCGATGTCGAAGGCGAGGCCTTTCTGGCGGAACGCTTTCACCTGCTCGGCGAGGCGGGCGGGATTCGCGTCGCCGAGATTGGCCGCACCGTCGGTGAAGAGCACGATGCGGTTCTGGGCACCGGCAAGTTGATGGCGCTCCGCTAACTGCCCACCGAGCTTCATGGCTTCCTCCAGATTTGTTCCGCCTTCGCTGGCGGTTTGATTGACGAGTTCGGCGAGTTTCAAGGTCTCGTCCGCGGCCTTGCCCTCGGCGAGCAGATGCGGGGTGCGGGAGAAGCCGATGACGGTGACGAGGTCGGCCTTGGTGAGCAGGACGCCGAGTTGTGAGAGCGCGTGTTCCATCGAAGCGCGGCGGTCCTCGCGGACCATCGATCCGGATTGATCGACCAGCAGCGTGAGTCGCAACGGTTGCACGGCACTGCGGCCGACCGAACCGGTGCGGAGGGCGACTCGGACGAGATTTCTGCCAGGAATGACCGGATGGGCGGATTGCTCGATGGTGGCGGCGACAGGTTCGTTAGCCGCCGGTGCGGGATCGCCATAGTCCACGGCGTTGTAAAATTGCTCCGGCTTGATGCTAGCGGGATCGGGACGCTCGCCTCGGGCGATAGCGGCTTTGGCCAGTTGGAACGAGGCGTCGCTGATGTTGAGGGAGAAGGTGGAGTAGGGAGTCTCGGCGGCGGGAATTTCGTTGGCTAGATCGGCGAGTAGCTTGGCTTCCTCGGCGGGTAGTGGTTCGTTAGCGGGTGCGGGCGGTTCGTATTCCGTGGGGTATTGAAACTCGCTGACAGCTTCATTTTTTGCGGCATCGGATAGGGTATGGGATTCCAAACCAAGCGAATCCGCCACGCCTGCTGCCGGTGCGGCCTTCGCGCCTTCGGGCAGGATTTGTCCGCCGAATGCCGGGCTTCCACCGTAAGCCCAGGTGTGGCCGGATGGTTGGTTCGGGGCAGGCGCGGCGGCGGCGTCCGTCCTTGCAAAATCCGGTGGCCGACCGGCGGGTGCGTTCTTCTTGTTTCCAGCGGAGGAGACTTCGGACGACGTGCCCGCGATGATCGCTCCACGGCCCCCGCGAGCTGCGAAATCGGTAGCACCCGCCTTGTCTCGTGGTGCGGGTTGCTGTTCTGGAACGGAGGCTTCGTCGAACTCAACGCCTTCGGCGAAGCGGCTGCGGGCGCTAGCAGTGGCCATGGCCGAAGCGTCACTTTTTGCTTTCGCGGCCGGGCGTGCCGCTGGCAATGCGGAAGCGTCCACCCCTTGACCCGTGGGGCGGATACCGCCACCCATTCCTCCGGCAGAACGTCCTTCTCCCGCGCCCGTCAGGCTGTTGGTGGCGATGGGCGGCAGGCTGTCCACCGGCGAGGACTCGGTCGGCACCGGCAATTGCGACGGAGCGGCGTCCAGCGAGTCAACCGCTGCGGAAGCCGGCTTGGCTGAACTCTTCGCGAGCATGCTTTGCTCCTTGGTCTTTTGCATTCCAAGCTCGCGGTTGGAGGACATTGATTTGGATTCGAGACGATAGCTGCCGTCTGATGGGGCTGGTTTGGAAGGCTCATTGGCAGCAAGACTTTGGTCCGCGACTTTGGCTGCGATGGTTTGCTCGATTTGTTTGAGCTTCATCACTTGAAGAAGCTGTTGGTCGGCATCGAAATCCCGCTTGGCATCGGCATAGTCCTGGGCGTCGAGGCCGCGCTTGATGGATTCCTCGCGGGCGTCGTCTTTCATGACTTCCTCATCCACGCCGGACTGACCGTAAAAAGAGTCCTGTCCCTTGTAGATGACGCCCTTGGTCCTAACGATGGTGGAGAGGACTTTGCGGCGTTCTTCGACTTTGTCTTCCTGATCGCGAATGGCCTTGGCGAGTTCTTGGAGCGCCTGCTCGGAAGGCGCTTGAGGAGGAACGGCCGTGCCCGTGGCCACGGCGCGTTTCATAGGACTGATACGACCTATAGGACCTATGAGTTTTGCGACGATGATCGTGAGGATCAGACACGCGGCGATCGCCAGAAGAGCACGACGTCCACTCCGGCGGATGCCCTTCTCTTTATGCTCCTCCGGCCGGATCAGGTGAGGCTCCAGCCGGGTGACTTTCTCCTCACCGAAGATCTCATCCAACACCTGGCGTTTTTCCTCAGAGAGTTTCCACGAGTGATCCTTCTCGGCGGCTTCTGCTTCGGTGAGCAGGCCGTGAAGAGCGCGCATGCGGCGGCGGACAACGAGCAGTTCGGGGCGCTCTTCACAGAGGCGTTCGAGTTCGGCGGACTCGAAGGCGGAGGTCTCGCCGAGGACCCAGGCGACGATGCGCGCCTCGACGGATTCGTCGCCGACGGTGTCGAATGGAGTGGTGTCTTTCATTTGAGATTTGAGATTTGAGATTTGAGATTTGAGATTTGAGATTTGAGATCGCTCAGCCGTCGGCGGATTCCACGCCGAGGCGGCGGAGGGAATCGGCGAGGTTTTTCAGGGCGTGGTGGAGTTTGTAGCCGACGTTGCCGACGCTGAGGCCGGTGCGCTGGCTGATTTGGTCGTATTTGAGGCC
>JBIHZT010000187.1:0-6901 GCA_044240265.1 Luteolibacter sp.
TCAGTTCGAATCTGGCCGCCCCGACCACTTCCTTCTCAGGAACTTGTGTCGGTTCAGGTGCACGTTTTTCCCGTCATTTCCGACGGTTGAATTCATTAAATTTCTGGCAAGTGCCTCTTGAAAGATCGTTTCCGGACCGCCAAGGTCCGCCGCGTGATCCCCAATGTCCTCGCCGAACGATACGCCTCGCCCGCCCTCCAAGCCATCTGGTCCGCCGAGGGCCGCATTGTTCTGGAGCGCGAATTCTGGATCGCCGTGATGAAGGCCCAGCGCGATCTCGGCCTGGACGTCCCGGTCGAAGCCATCGCTGCTTACGAAGCCGTGAAGGACAGCGTCGATCCCGCCTCGATCATGGCGCGGGAAAAAATCACCCGCCACGATGTGAAGGCGCGCATCGAGGAATTCAACGACCTCGCCGGCCACGAGCAGGTCCACAAGGGCATGACCTCCCGCGATCTGACTGAAAACGTCGAGCAACTCCAAGTCTATCGCTCGCTGCTCATCGTCCGCGACAAGACCGTGGCCACGCTGCGCCGCTTTCGCGAGCGGTCCGAGCAGTGGAGCGAACTCATTCTCACCGCCCGCACCCACAATGTCGCCGCCCAGCCGACCACCCTTGGCAAGCGCATCGCCATGTTTGGCGAGGAGCTGCTAGGCGCGCTGCATGCGCTCGATTCCGTCATCGCCAACTACTCCGTGCGCGGACTCAAGGGCGCGGTCGGCACCCAGATGGACCAGCTCTCCCTGTTTGAAGGAGACGCCGGAAAAGTCGCCGATCTCGAAAAACGCGTGGTCGCCCACCTCGGCATGCCCGCCGTGTGGACCAACGTCGGCCAGGTTTATCCGCGCTCGCTGGATTTCCGGGTGGTTGCCGCGCTCACCGATCTCGCCAGTGGACCTTCTTCGTTCTGCAAGACGCTGCGGCTGATGGCCGGCCACGAAACCGCGAGCGAGGGATTCGCCCCGGGCCAGACCGGCTCCAGCGCCATGCCACACAAGATGAACTCCCGCTCCTGCGAGCGGGTGAACGGCTTTCACGTCATTCTCAAGGGCTACCTCGCCATGGCCGCCGGACTGGCCGGTGACCAATGGAACGAAGGCGACGTGTCCTGCTCGGTCGTCCGCCGCATCATGCTGCCGGACTCCTTCTACACCATCGACGGCATGTTCGAAACACTCCTCACCGTGCTCGACCAGATGGACGCATACGAAGCCGTCATCGACGCGGAAACCGCCCACTACCTGCCATTCCTCATGACCACCACCATCATGATGGAAGCGGTGAAAGCCGGAGTCGGCCGCGAGACCGCGCACCACGCCATCAAGGAGCACGCCGTAGCCACCGTGAACGATCTGCGCCAGGGAAAAATCGACCGCAACAACCTCGTCGAGCGCCTCGCGGGCGACTTGCGTCTCGGGCTTTCCCGCGATTTCCTCGACGCCATCCTCGCAAAAGGCGACCAGGAATCCGGCGCCGCGAAGTCCCAGATCGCCGCCTTCGCCGCCGCGGTTAGGAAACTCGAAGCCGCCAGTCCCGAAGCCGCCGCCTACGGGCCGGGCTCGATTCTGTGACAAGCGGGAAATTGCTGTTGATTGTGTTCTTTTTCAACACGCCCGCTTTCCTCGCCAAATCCTCTTAGCGGTTCGGCGACGTCTACCAATCAGGCTCCGTTCTTCGGTTTTCATGCGTCTTATAAAAGATCGCAACTGCTGCCGACACAATCACTACGAACATTAGGTTCGTGGAAATCCGCCACTTAGCCTCTCCGGCAAAACCATCAATTTCAGTTATTTGGGACCCAGCCGCATGCGAGCGCTTGCCGGAGCGTGGTATCTGCATCTCAGAGAAATGTGATGCCCAGAGTCCTCATTCAAGTGGGTTTCATCGGCGTGAATCACCGGGGAAAGCAGCATCTTTTCAGCCAGGTCGGAGTGGATGACCGTGGCGTTGGCAGTGTGGGCGGAGGGCGGTGTCGTGGACGCCACGCTTGCCGCCGGGCAAGCGGCCCTCACCGTGCACGGCGTGACGCTGTGCACCGGGTTTTCCCTGGATGCCGCAGCACCGGTTAGCCGTGAGGAAAACGCCTTCACGCTCGGGTCACCAGTCTCCCTCAAGGCGCACTGGTCGCCGGAGCAACCTCTATCCGCCGATGCCGCGCTCGACGGCGCTATCTTTATTATCTATCTGTGCCTCTGGGGTGGGATTGTTTCATTTCAGTCCCACTCGACCAGCAGCCGCCGGGACGGTTTTTCCTCATCGCGGGCGAGATCCGTCAGGAAAATCCCGGATGGGGATTTCCGATATCCCAGACGATCACCCGGCTCGCCGTAACGGGAAAGCCGGTTGGAACCATCCGGATGGAAACCAGATGCGGACACGGCTTCTCCGGTGATCCATTGGAACGAATTCCCATCACCCGGGACCCGGACGGCTCCGAGGAAGATCTCGTCCTCATCGGCGAGAATCCCGGCGAGGGCGGCCGTGATGCGCTCGCCTTCCTCCGGACTGTTCACGGTGGCCAGATGGCCGCCGAGGTTTTCCGCCAGCACTTTCGACTCCTCCCAGTCCGCGAGCACGGGCAACACGGCGTAGCGGCTGCGGCCATGCTCGAACGTGGCGAGGGGCCGGACCGCCGATAATGACTCACGGGTAGGCGCGGCGGGCAAGCGCTGCGGAGTGAGCATCAGGCGGAACCCGATGTCCTCGCGCGGCGATTCAGGCAGGGATTTTAACAGGTCGAAGGAATTCCAGTGTCCTTTGGAAAACGCGTTGCCCAGCACCGGTGAGCCGCGCGGCGTGTCGGACGGGACGATGGAGTTGAGGTTTCGCTCGAAAACATTTCCGCCCACATCGTAAAACACCGGCCCATCCGCACGACCGGGCCGCAGCCCGGCGTGACTGCCTGCCGGCGAGGAATACGCGAAGCCGTCGTTGCAGCGTTGTTCCGTCTGCCAATCGGGACGGCCCAGCGCCGAGCGGTTCCAGATGCCGTCTCTAACATTCTCGTTTGCCGGCAAGCTGCACCAATCCCTGAACGCCCGTGTATCCGACCCTAACCAATCCGCAGGCAGCATCGCCTCCGCCCACTCGGCGCGCGATGGCAAACGATACACCCAGCCTTTCGGAATCCGGCCCGCTTGGCTTTCCCGTGAGGTGAGCCACTCGCAAAAGGCCATGGAATCGGCGAAGGAAACCATCACTGCCGGATGATCCGGAGTTTGTGGAAACGGCGCGCCCGCCCACTCGCGGCCGGTCTCTTTTACGAATACCGCATAGTCCCTCACCCGCGTTTCCCACCGCGACATGTAACTCGATGGCTGCTCCGGATCGCCTTTCGGCAACAGATGCATGCCCAGGGAATTTTCGATGGCGCCGGATTCCAGCGGAAGCACGGATTGCTGAAGCGGGGCCGACGGCAGCGCCAGCGCAACCCGGAATCCATTCTGCGGCCAGCGGGCGACGGGTTGCTCCGCCTCGCGATGGGAGAGTTTGAGGAACTCGGCGGGATCGATCCGGGTCGCCTCGCGGGAAAGATAGAGATGGCCGCTGATGCCGGAATCCTGGAAGCGAAGAATCCATGGCGGGCCACCCTTGGAAGGCGTGAACCACCCCGAGCCGCGCAAGATGCGGGTACCGCTGCCGTTGTGCCCGGGCGTCCGGGAATCGGCCACCCACTCGGCGACGTTTCCGGTCAGACCGAGAAACCCGAAGTCGTCGGGCGGGAATTGCTGAACCGGGCAGGTTTCCTCGAAACGATCCACCAGACCGACGTTCTCCCGCAGTTTTTCCCGGAAATTCTCCGGCGTCACATCCACCGGCCACGCGGCCACGTCCCCGACGTTGACCGTCCCGGAAGGAGGCGGCCATTGCGTGCCCCAACTGTAAACCGGGAGCTTGCCGGAGAGTTCCTTGGGCGGCACGCCGGCCTCCTCGTCGAGGCCCGAGGCCTGCGACCACTCGTGGTCCGTCGGCAGTCGATAGATCAGCGATTCATCCAGCCTCCCATCGGCGTGTTCCTTCCGGGTCAGCCACTCGCAATAGGCATTCGCATCGTGCCACGACACTCCGCCGATCGGGTGATCCGGCGGTTTGATTTTGCCGGAGACCGTGGGGTCGGAAAAGCGCTCCCACGCATGACCGGTCGCCTTGAGGAATGGAGCCCAGTTCGCCTCGGTCGTTTCATGAGCGCACAGCAGCACGTTCTCGGTGGGCACGGGCAGGAACTTCATGCCAAGCGAGTTCTCCCATGGCGCGTCCCTCGATGCCTGCGGCAGGGCTTGCGCCGGCGGCAGTGACTGAGGTGGATCTCCCCGTCGCGTGATCCAGGCTGCCGCGATTCCCAATGCGGCGAGGACGACGACGCCTGCGGAAATCCATCCTCGCGCACGGGCCGGGCCGACGTCGGCCTTGCCAGCAGTGGAACCTGCCATGGAAACCCCGCGGATTTTATCCACCTCGGTCCTGACCTCGCTGGCATTCTGATAGCGGCGGTCCGGCTCCTCCTGCATCGCCCGCACGACAATCTTGTCGAGCCGGGGATCCACGGCGGCACAATGGCTTGGCGGCTCCCACGCTCCCTGCGGGCGTTTTCCGCAAAGCATTTCATAAAGCATCACGCCGAGCGCGTAGAGATCCACCCGGTGGTCGCCCTCGCCGTCCTTCTGCTCGGGTGCCATGTAGTCCGGCGTGCCCATGGCGGTCCGTGTCAGAGTGAGATCTGCGGCCTGATCGCGCCGGAGCGGCCGGGCCAGCCCGAAATCGACGAGTTTCACGCGGCCGGTCCGGGTGATCAGCACATTCGCGGGCTTGATGTCCCGGTGAATCACGCCGTGTTCGTGGGCGTATTCCAGCGCGTCACAAATCTGTGCGGTGATATCGAGCGTCGCCCGCGGACTCAGTCCCGGCCCCTGGATCAAGTGCTGCAGATCGGTGCCATCCACGAATTCCATCACGAAATACGGGTGATCGGCAGCGGTGCGGCCGACATCATACACATGGATGACGCCCGGATGATCCAGCCGCGCCAGCGTGCGGGCCTCGCGGCGGAAACGTTCGAGAAACTCCACGTCCTCCGAGAGTCGCGGCGGCAACAGTTTGATCGCCACCGGCCGCTCCAACTCCAGTTGCCAGGCGCGATAGACCACCCCCATTCCGCCACAAGCGATCAAGGAATCCACCCGATAGCCCGTGAGGATCGCGGTGAGTTCATCGGGAGTCGGAGGTTCCCAGTCGCCGGGGTGGGCGTCCGCCGGATTTTCCAAACCCAGGCCGAACAGAGCCCGCGGATTCAGTTGCCCGGAGCCGCCGGAAACATGGAAACCCTCGCCGCAACGCCCGCAGACGATCCGGGTTTCCGGGGCATCGTCGCTGACGACGCCCAGTTCTCCACAGTGAGGACAAGAAACAGACATGGCGGGAGGCTCTGGTTGGGGGGCTAACTGATTGCCAAGGGATTTGCCTTTGGACTGTTGTTCCTGAAGCAGCCGCTGGGCCGGAACGGAAGGCGGGGAGAAAGAGGGCGGAAGAGGTGTGGCGGTGTCACACCGGGCGGTGTTTTGGTGAGAAAAATTCCCGTTCCCGATCCTCCTGGAGACAAGGCGGAATCTGAAGGATGCGGCACACTCGTCATTCGCGATGAGCTTAGCTCTCCGAGCCGTTTTGCCGAGATTCTTTTTTGTGGTTCTTCAGCGGGACCTGCCTGCCAGGTGGATTCCTGATGGGCTTCATGACCTCGATATTGGGGAGGGGGCCTTCAGCTCCTGTTCGAGTGTCCGGTCGGACTTTCAGTGCCGATCACGCGCTCTAATTGCGGGTCGCGGTCGGCGTTGAGGCGGAGCGCAGGACAACGGGGCCCAGCAGGCCGGAGTCCCGAAGGGGCGAGTCCTTTTTCCAGAGTGGAAAGGTGACGAAGGTCCGGCGGCCGGTGGGGCTAGGCTTGCCATCGAGAACCCACCGCGGCCAGGCGGTGAGGGTGCCGGTCTTGTCGCGCTCGCTGTCGTCCGGCAGCGCCTGGTCGCCGATGAGGCGGTTCACCCACAGGTTGACCACGGAGATTTCGAGGCGGTTCGCGCCGGGGACGACGGCGGAGGTGATGTCCATCTGATAGGGGGCTTTCCAGAGGATGCCGAGATCCTGGTCGTTCACCTTCACGCGGGCCATGATTTCGACCTGGCCGAGATCGAGGAGGATTCGGGATTTGAAATCGGGGACTTGGAATTCGTTGGAGTAAACGGCGGTGCCGGAGAAGTGCCTGACCTTGGGATCCGGATGCACGCTCCAGGACACGAGAGGATCGAGCTGCAGCGACTTGGGCGCGCCGCTGTCCGCGGGGAACGCGACCGTCCACGGGCCGTCGACCTCGCGGCTGTCGTCCAACGGTGCATTACTGATGGTGTTGGAGACAGGAGTCCCGGGGCGGAAGACAATGAACGCGGAGCCATCCGGGCCCAGCGGCACGCCGGCCGAGGTGAGCCCGGCGGCGGCGGGCGAGGTGTGGAGCCTGTGGGTTTCTCCGGTCTCCGGGTTCCAGAGTTCCGCGTGTTTACCGGCGACGCGGAAGGTGCAGGGCAGCGTGACGGCTTGGTCCGAGGAGGATGCGATGAAATAGATGTCGGTGTCGCCGCTGGCGCGGTGGATCCATGACACACCCTCCGGTCCGGTGAAGTCGGGGGGGATCCGGAGGCGTTTGAGGGCTTCCTCCGCAGAAATGCCGCGGAAGACGCGGCCGTTTCCGAGCGGGCGGTCAGACTCGTTGTCGGTGCCCCAGATTTCGGTGGCGAGGGCCTTGAGCTCGTCATCCGCCTGGCGGGCGTTTTGCAGGCCGGGCGTGGCCAGGGGCGGCTCGCCTAACAAGGATGCGCCGGCTTTGACAAGGTCGCGGAGTTTGGTGAGGCGCTCCAG